>JBLNFG010000625.1:0-3861 GCA_050263495.1 Myxococcales bacterium
TCGACGTCTACAAACCTCGTTCATTGGACGGCTCCCGGGTGCATCGAAGTCGTTCAGATCTTATCTGTCTCTGATGCCATTGGCGGTCGAACAGTTCGACCTGTCGGCGTACGACGTAGTGATCTCCAGCAGCCACGCGGTAGCAAAAGGAGTCTTGACTGGACCTGATCAGCTCCATATCAGCTACGTGCACACCCCTATTCGTTATGCCTGGGATCTGCAGCACCAGTATCTGCGCGAGTCCGGCCTGGACACTGGCGTCAAAGGCTGGGTTGCGAAGGCGATGCTGCATGGCATGAGAATCTGGGACTTCCGTACCTCCGCGGGAGTGGATCACTTCGTCGCAAACTCGCACTATATCGCGCGGCGCATCCATAAAGTGTACGGCCGTTTCGCGGACGTGATCTACCCGCCTGTCGACGTGAGCGAGTTCACCCCATGCGAGCAAAAGGAGGATTACTACTTGGCGGCGTCGCGGTTGGTGCCCTACAAAAGAGTGGACCTGATTGTGGAGGCATTTCGAGCCATGCCCGAGCGAAGGCTAGTCGTCGTAGGCGAAGGTCCGGAGCAGGAGAAGGTTCGAGCAATAGCCGGAGCCAACGTAGAAGTCTTGGGACATCAACCCGTCGCTGTGCTGCGCAACCTGATGCAGCGCGCCAAGGCATTCGTATTTGCAGCGGAGGAGGACTTCGGGATCATGCCAGTTGAAGCGCAGGCCTGCGGGACGCCAGTGATCGCGTTCGGAAAGGGTGGGGTTCTCGAGACAGTGAGGCCGCTACCCCATCCACGACCCACTGGGGTGTTCTTTTTCCAGCAGAGCGTGGCTAGCTTAGTAGAGGCAGTCCAGTGTTTCGAGGCAGAACACAGGTTTGAAACCAATGCTTGTGTCGAGAATGCGAACCGCTTCTCTGTGCCGCGCTTTCGTCAGGAGTTCGCGGCCTACGTTGAGCGCCGCTTTCAAGAGTTCACTAGTCGTGAGCTAGCCGTACCCGCATGAGTATCGAGCCATTCTTCTTTGTCGTTCTACTAGCTGGCCTTATCGCGTCGGACGCAGCGGCGCTCTATGCGCAGATTGCGTTTTGTCTGTTCGGCGCGACGGCGGCCCTTTCGTTGCCCGCTCTAGGTGGAGCGACGATAGCGCCCGCGCCCCTCTTCTTACCTTTCTTTGTGATTCGCGCCGTTCGCAACAGGGGCTTGGCGTGGTTCGCGCATTCTATTCCGCGCGCGGGGATCTGGCTCGGGCTGCTCGCCCTATGGGGGGTGATCAGTGCCCTGCTGCTTCCGCGGGCCTTTGCTGGACGGACTCAAATCCTGACTGTCGATCGGACGCTGTCTGATCAACAGGTAACGTTGTACGCGTTGCATCCGGTCTCGGGAAACATCACTCAACCGGCGTACCTAGTCGGGAGCTTGTTGGCGTTTCTCGCTGCGCGTGCACTGCTGGTCGATGGCGTGCGAATGCGCTGGTTACGCAACGCCGTTCTGCTGCTAGGTACCTTGAATATCTGCGCCGCGCTGCTCAACCTCGGAGAATTTTGGCTGAATTTGCCCAAGATTCTGCCGTACCTTCGCAGCGCGAGCTACGCCGTGTTCGAAGCCTATGAAGAGGCGGGGCTGGTACGTATCCAAGGCACCTTTGCCGAGACCTCATCCTTTTCTTCTTTCACACTGCCCCTGTTTGCCTTCGCCGCGAATTGTTGGCTGCACCGGATTCGTACTGCATATAGCGGATTCGTAGCGGCAGTATCGCTGATCCTGCTATTGGCTTCGACATCGGGTACCGCCTATCTGGGCTTAAGCCTGTACCTCGGGATTCTCTGTGCCGTGCTTGCTGCACGTTGGCTTTCCGATGGAACGTCGCGTGCGGCTCCACTCCTCTTGGTGCTAGCCCTGAGCGGAATCGTCATCTCCTACATCGTCAGCTTCGAACCGCGGGTGGTGGCAAGGGTCGCGGAGTTTTTCGAGTTCACCGTTTGGAATAAGCTGCAAAGTCAGTCAGGTCTTGAGCGAACCTCTTGGAACCGACAAGCCTGGACGAATTTCCTGGAAACGGGCGGAATTGGAGTGGGATTGGGCAGTGCCAGGGCTTCCAGTTTTCCGTTAGTTCTCCTATCGAACCTGGGCGTGATTGGATTGATTCTGTTGCTTGGGTTCATTCTTCAGGTACTGCGGCCCACTTCGGGCGCCGGTGCAGATGCCCCCGTCTCGAGCGCTGCGCGTCACGGCGCACTTGCCTCGCTGATCGCAGCGAGCGTCTCTGGCACGGTTTTCGATCTTGGCATCCTCTTCTATGTTTTTGCGGCAGCGGCTACGGCATCCACCGTTCCCGCAACTCAATCGAACGCATCCGAACTCTATTCGAGACCGCGAATGCCGCAAATGGAAGGCTGAGGCGCCGACGTCTTTGGTTCGACGCCTCGAGCCTAGCCGCGGCTACCGGGACGAGCCCGTCCCGCCCTCGGGCGATACGACCAAGTACTCGGCAGCGACCTGCGAGAGTCGGTTTGGACGAGGTGCGAGTGCGCTCCTGGTCGGCGCAGCATGCTTGACCTGCCCGAGCGTGGCTGGGTCCACGTCGTTCAGCACCAGACCGTGCGGGACATTTCGGATGAGTTCACGCAGGTGCTGCAGGGTGACTCGACGCGGGGTGCGGCGTAAGCGGACCACGCTCAAGACGCACTGCGCGTACGCAGAAAGGACCAGGGCATCAGACGTGAGCGGGTAGCTTGGCACGTCGAGTATCACGAAGTCGTACTGTGCACGCGCTTCACGCAAGAGCTCCCGCATGGCCTTGCCCGAAAGAAGCTCTGGTCGTGCAGTGTCGTTGGCTTGAAGGACATGGAACTCTCCGAGCGGGGAGGGGACCAAGCGGACCGCCTCGCGCCAGCTGGCAGACCCCTGAAGAACGTCAAGCAGATCCGGTGCTCCTTCGAACTGGTCTTGATCTGCGCGTGGGCTGCGAAGGTCGGCTTCAATCACGAGGACCGCTTTTCCATCCGCTGCGACCAGCTCCGCGAGGGACAGGGCGCATGCCGTCTTGCCGTCGCCTTCGGCTGGTGAGGTCACCAAGACCACCGCGTGATCGTTACTCTCACACATCCGGTAGAGGTTCGCGCGCAAGGTACGGCACGCCTCAATCCACTCCGGATCTCTGTCCTCGTCAGGGAAATCGAAGTTCGCCAGGGTTACGGGTTTGCGCTTCTGCATCCGGCGACGCGTCGGCAGCCGGCCCAACACGGGCGTTGCCCCTGCAAGCCGTCGCAGCTCTGATTCGCTTTGGAACGTGATGCTCCAAATTCCGGCAAGCACGACACCGAGGGCTCCAATCAGTAGTCCGAGCGGCGCGCTGGCCAGCCTCAAGAGGAGCTTCGGAGTATCCTCGCGGTCGGGTGCCTGCGGTATGTCGAGGACGCGATTCTTCGACACGGTCGAAGCCTTGATCATGGCCGCCTGCTGCTGACGCTTCAACAGGTAGGAATAGAGAGTGCTATAGACTTCGGACTCCCGCTCCAATTGCGTGAGGCCGAGCTCTGCTCCGGGTACCGTGCGCAGGCGCTGTTCGAACTGGCCGATGACGCCGTTGAGGGTGCCCAAGTTCTGTTGAGCGCGTTGCAGTCTGCCTGCCACGTAGCTCTTGATTGCAGCTTGTTGTGCTTCTACTTGCTGGCGTTGTTCCCGCAAGTTCGGTGCCGGCGCATTGAATTTCGTCTCGAGATCAGCCAATGCTTGACGCGACTTGGAGAGCGACGCTGCCATTCCTTCGAGTACGGTATCCTTCGCCTCGCCGACCATGAAGGCTTCGACTGGCACCGTAGGGTCCTTGAGCGCTCGCTTCACGTCTGCCAATGCCGCCACCTCGAG
>JBLNFG010000626.1:0-3324 GCA_050263495.1 Myxococcales bacterium
CGGTGGATGCAACGATTCGCGCGATGGATGCCGCAGGTTGGATCGGGTTCGGGCTCTCACCCATCTCCAGACTCAATCTGCGCGCCGGACTGCGCGTCGACGGGCTCGCGTACTGGGTCCAAGACCACACACCGCTCCCCGAGACACGCGTCAGCGCTGAGCCGAATGCGCTCGCAAGTGGGTCGCGTCCGGTAAACCTGGGCGGAGAGGTTCGCAACGCGACAGGAACGCACTATGGTCCGCGCATTAGCGTGGATATGGCCATCGTTCGTGGACTGCACGCAATGCTTGCTTACGGGGAGGGTTTCCGCTCGCCGCAAGCGCGCAGCCTCGGCGATGGCGAGAAAGCACCGTTCACGACGGTACAATCCATGGAGGTTGGGTTGCGTTATGCAAGTGGGGCCGTTCATGCGTCACTTGCCGCGTTTCGCACAGCGTTGAATCATGATTTGGTTTTTGACGCCGCAACCACCAAAAATGAACCGGTGCCCGCTTCCGCGCGGATCGGCGGTGCCCTTGAATTCACGATCAAACCGGCGCCGTGGTTCGTCTCGAGCGGAAGTGGCACCTATACTCGGGCCACCTTTACGCAGTCGGATACTCAGTACCGCGAAGGCGACAAGCTCCCGTACGTTCCGGAGTTGATTGTCCGTCACGACGTGGCGTTCACGCCGACGCTTGGGCGCATCTGGTCACGCCAGGTCACGGCGCGGGTGGGGGCGGCGTTAACCGGGATGTTCAACCGACCGCAACCGTACGGCGCATTCGGCCACAACGTGTTTCTGATCGACTCAGTAGCGGAGCTCCGTGTTCACGAGGTTGCGCTCGGCGTCGATCTCTTCAACCTGTTCGACAGTCACTGGTACGACAGCGAATTCACGTACAGTGCCAACTGGAACCCCGGAGCGGCAGCGCGCCTGGTTCCTGAACGTTACGTGACGGTTGGTGCGCCGCGCACACTGCTCGCGACGATCAGCGTGTTCGTCAACTAGGCCCTGGGACAACTAGACCGATCACAGCATCAGAATAGAGAGGATTGCGGTGCACCTTCTTCATACGACAACCCCCGACGAGGCAACGACCGAAGGCGGTGGAGCCGCGAAATCAACGGTTCCATGCCGATTTGGCCGAGATTTGCCTCCGTGTTTCTCTGGCACCGGAGTCGTCGTGCGCGCAATGCGTGTTACGGCGGCCGCGCTGTTGGTAGCCGTCGTGCCAGCTTGCTCGGCCGCAGACGGAACGAGTGGAACGACGGGTCGCAGCATTCGGCTCAACACGCAGATCGTGATCAAGGACGATCTGTCCCAACCTCGAACCAATGCACTTGGATGGAATGTGGCTATCACCAAAGGGCTGCTCTCGGTGGGGGCGGTCTATTACTATTCGGGTGATCCGGTGCTCTCACACTCGGCTCCGGTAGCGCGCGTCCGAGCGCTTGCTTCGGCGTGGTTCGATTGGTTCATCAAACCAGCCCATGCGCATCCGGGGCACTACGTCGCGGGGGCCGCTATGGGGCAGATGCTCGAAGCTACCACGATCGATTTGCTGCAGGGGTCGGTCGCGTTGGCACCCGGCGAGGGAGTCACCGGTTACGCCAATTCGGCGACTTTCAGCTGGCAGTCACCACCCGTGGGTCGGCTAGCTGCCGAGCTCGAGGGGCACGTCATCTCGCTGCGCGGCACTGCGACGAAGGGTGAGACCACGATTCAATTCCTAGCGCACGCAGACGAAGCAGACGTGCTCGACGGTGATCAGAAATTGGAGGTTGCCGGCTGCTCGTTTGGAGATGCGCCGGGTCGCGTCGGGGTGGATCTGAAGCGTGACGGAATCGTCACCTTGACACTGGTTCCGAGCGTTTGGTTCGATCAGGTGGACTTCCAATCCGTTGCACCTGGCGTCGTGGGTGCCCCGCAACCGGACGCCGAAGGGGTAATCGACCTCACGGGGTCACTTGCCTGGCGCGGTTTCGTGCGAGGGCTGAAGAAGGGCACGGCGTATGAGTTTTCTTACTCAAATTGGGGGGGCACGAATGCGCATCTCAAACCATTGTTCGCGGTTGATTGGCGCCATTGTCGCGTGTGTGACTCTATGGGGAACTACGGGCTGCAACGACGATCCAGGGACGGGCACTGTCGTCTTTACCACTTGGGGTGAAGGGTACATCGAAGATGGCATTCCGAGTGACGCATTCCTTGATCGGTGGAGCGTCAAGTTTTCGAAGTTTCTCGTGGCTTACAACGACGTCGCCGTGGTCGATCAAAGCGGCAAAGCGGTCGCGAAGTTGGAGCACGCGTTGGTGTTCGACTTGACGCAAAAGGCCCAAGGTAAGCCGAAAACCCTGGCAAGCTGGGTGCTCGACGCGGGGCCTTGGCCGTTCGTGAGTTATCAGGTGGGCCCGATTACGGCCAACGCGATGCCCGGCGAACTTGCGACGGTGCAAGACGTCGCTTTACTTCAAAGCGAGCAGGCATCGATTCACGTGGATGGCACCGCTACATCGCTCACGGGCGTAGTCAAAACCTTTCATTGGAGTTTCGCTCCGGCAACGGTGTTTCAGCGTTGCCATGGGATGCAGGACGGAAAGGAAGTCGAGGGGGTGCTCGTGACGAACGGCGGCACGCAACAGGTGGAACTCACGGTCCATGGCGACCATCTATTCTATGACGATCTCCAATCCGATACGGGAGGGCCGCGCTTTCAAGCCTATGCAGATGCCGATCTGAACCAGGACGGTGAGGTGACGTTGACAGAGCTCGAGCAGGTGCCGCTCTATACGATTCCGCTCGAAATGGGGACGTATGGAACCGGTGCGTTGGGCGACGTCAACACCTTGGGGCAGTACGTACGAACGCTGGCAAGAACGATCGGCCACTACCGCGGCGAAGGATCCTGCAGCTCGAAAGAAGTGCGGATCGAGCGATAAGCACGCGGCACCACCGAGCGCCCCGACTGACAACACCCAACCGGAATCATCGAACAGACGAATGGTGAGGGTGGACGCATTGATCGTAGAAATCTCCGAACGGCTCGGCCCCATGGGCGCCGAAGGGCGTCCGACAACAGCGGCGCACCTCCCCACAGCGGCAACTCGAACTACAAGAGTGAAGCCGCCTTCTATACGCCACACGTTGATAGCGATTCGGGGTGCTACGTTCAGGGCGAGGCGTGAACGAGCGCCGCGCAGTAGCCTGCCACGGGTGGTGGGGCCCCAGCCGGTTTCGCGTGGATTGTCAAGCATTTGACTCAAAATGAACTCGCCATGTACGTGCGAGTGCGCAGTTGAAGAAATGCCGGGGCAGGCGTTTCCGTTGTCAGATTTCCAAG
>JBLNFG010000627.1:0-11703 GCA_050263495.1 Myxococcales bacterium
GGTGACACGAGTCCCAACCGCGTCAGCGCTTCTGACGTCTGCGGCTTGGCGCGTAACACGTCCAGCAGCGTCAGCTCCGCACGATCGAAACCAAAGGCTCGCAGCTGAGCGTTTGAGTGGATCTTAATCGCCCGCCCCGCGATGCGGTTCATCATCGTGGCCACCAGCTGCGGATCCGCGCGCGATCGCGCCAAGATCCAAATCGCGACAAGGGGGCCAACAGGGGTAGCTCCGCCGCGCCACTTCGAGAGGTAGTCCACCCCTTCGTAAAAACCAAACACGGTTTCTGGCGGGAGCGCTGCTGCCCATTGCAGCTTCTTGACCAACTGTCTGCGCAGGGCCTGACCTAGCAGCTCCTCATCGAGAATTTTCTCGGCGACCAACACCTGCCCATGCAACTGACCGTTAGCGGAGGCTTGCTCGTACGTCTTCGTCGCAGCGTCATGCCGCAGCCATCCGAGCTCGACCAACATCTCCCCGAACCTCACCGTCGCTTGCCCGAGCCGCATCTTCGTGGGCACCCCACGCTCAAGCACGAGAGCGCTTCGCACGGCGTCGGGCGTCTCCACGACAAGCGTCCCAGTGGAGGTGTGCTCCAAGAGCGATGTGAGGACATGTAGTAGGGGCGACTTCGCGAAGATCCCCGTGATTTTGGGCTGAGCGCTGCTCATCGCGTGGCAACTCAGCCTAGCAGAACCAGTGCAAAGACGAACTCGAAGTCAGGCTTCGAGCAATCAACCGGGCCGCCGTTTGGTCGATAGAAATCGTTGCCATGGGGTAGCCGATGGACGGGCAGGTTGCCATCCTTTAGTTTTGAATTCTCGATCGGGAGTTCCGCGCCTCCGCCCATGGACCCACAGGCTAATAACCATATCGCCCTCCCCGACGTGCCAGCGGTCGGCGCGGTGATTGCCGAAAAATACCGGGTCGAGGGAATCCTTGGCGTGGGCGGCATGGGTGTGGTTCTGAGCGCCCGTCACCTTCAGCTCGGCCAGACCGTCGCGATCAAGGTTCTGTCCGTGAGTAAGGAGCAGCAGCAGGACTCGATTGACCGGTTCCTGCGTGAGGGTCGCGCCGCGGCTGCCCTCTCATCGGACCACGTGGTTCGGATCTACGACGTAGGACAACTCCCGAGCGGCATCCCGTTCATGGTCATGGAACGTTTGCGCGGAAAGGATCTGTCGACGCTCCTTACCGAATTTGGGCCGCTTCCGGTGGGCGACGCAGTGGAATACGCCGCACAAGCGACCGTCGCGATCGTCGAGGCCCACGAAATCGGGATTATTCACCGGGATCTCAAGCCGTCCAACCTGTTCTACACCCTTCGCAGCGATGGCTCACCCTGCATCAAGGTTCTCGACTTCGGAATCTCGAAGCACCTGACCGACACCGAGGCACAAACCCTGCGAGGGTCACTCACGACCACGCGCCAAGTCATGGGTTCGCCCGCGTATATGTCGCCGGAGCAGGTGCGGGATGCGCGCACGGTCGATCATCGTACTGACATTTGGGCATTGGGTGTGTCGCTATACGAACTCCTGACGCAGCATCCCGCGTTCGATGCCGACACACTTCCCGCAATTTGCGCGGCAATTGCGGCAGATCCGCCGGTGCCCGTCCGATCGCGACGGTCAGACGTGCCCGAGGTGGTCGAGGCAATCATCTCGAAGTGCCTGGAGAAGGTTCCAGCAAATCGTTTCGCGTCGGCGCGCGATCTTCTGACGGCTCTTCGTACCTGGCAAGGTAAGAGCGTCGAACGAGGGATCACGCTCCGGAGTGATCGCCCTAACGGGGGGCTAGTAGAGTTCGACGCGGCAATCCTACGTGGACGAAAAGTCAATCCCGATGGCGCGTCGGAAAGCCATGGAAAGCCAATCACACCGTCTACCCTTGCTGCGGAAAGCGCGGGCATCGGCGGATTGGGCACAGCCGAGCAATCCCGTTCGAGTGAGCAATCCCGTTCGAGTGAGCAACCCAGCTCTGATCAAGACTCAATGCACGATTCGAGTCGAGGAACGCTCCTCTCTGGACGAATGGTTGCGGCGTCATCGACTGCTTCGCCTTCGATTGCGGCCTCAGCCGCTGGTTCATCCTCCCCCGAAAAGCAGGTTGATTCGGGGATCAAGCTCGTGCCGGCTGATCACGCCGCGCGCGGCAAAGCAGCCAACGTGACCACGGGTCGCATTCTGGCTGCCGTTTCCGAAAAAGAGAACGACATCCCAAGCGCTCGCACTCAGACCAGGATAAGACGCCGCGGTAGCCTGGTTTTGGCGTTGACTGGTTTGGTTTTACTCGGCGCGGCGACGGCTTACCTTGCACGTCGCAGCGCCGTCTCTGCTCCGTCAGTGAGTCATGCGCCGCCCGCGGCACTTGAACCTAAGGCGCCGACGCGGTTCGTCCTTCGGATTGAGTCGACCCCGCGTGAAGCATCCGTCTTCGAAGGGGATCGTGAACTAGGGACGACCCCGCTATCGGTTGAACTCGAACGCGCAGTCGTGCAACGGGAAGCCAAACAATTCGTGGTGCGAAAGCCGGGTTTCCTCGAGGTCCGCATTCAGCAGGGGGATTCCCCCGGCGACGTGCACCAGCACGTCTCCCTGGCAAAGGCGTTTTCCGCCGCAGAAGTCGACGTCACGTCGCCGCCCGTCGGGCGACATTCGGCGTCGGCGCGCAAGCCCAGTGGTGCGAAGCCTGCGCCGAGCGTAAAAGCTGAGACGTCGACGGGGGTGCCGGGGATCCGAACCACTCGGTAGCGCGACGATAGACGGGCGTTAGGGGATCGGAGACTGGTCGGAGCCACGGCGACCTCGCCAAGCGGCGCACAGTCGGTCTATGGTGACGGGCCGTGACTGCTTGGATCCCTCGGCTCGCACTCGGTTTGACCTTGATGCTAGCTGCTCAAACTGCGGTCGGCGATGATCTGGCCGACGAAGCCGATCTGCACTTCGAGCATGGTGCGGCCGCTTACCAACGCGCCGACTACGCAACGGCACTCGAGCACTTTCTGTTATCCAATCGAATCGTTCCAAACCGAAATGTGATGTTCAACATCGCACGTTGCTACGAGCGGTTGGGGAAAGCGGCCGAGGCTTATCGAGCCTACGACCTTGCACGAGCTGGAGAATCGGATCCAACGATCTTGGCCAGCATCGACGCTGAGTTGCGCCGGATCGGCACGAAGGTCGCCGTGTTGAGTATCTCGAGCGAGCCAGCAGGGGCCACCATCTACATTGAACGCCGCGACCTTGGGCCTCGAGGAGTCACACCGCGACGGCTTGCGTTGGGCGAAGGGCAGTACCGCGTGATCGTGAACTTGCCTGGTTACCAACCCGCCATTCTCGACAGCGGCAAGGTGTCGCTTGGGCAAGCCAAGGAGTTGAATTTCGTCCTCCAACCGATTCTGGGTCAGATCATGATTTCCGGTGATTCGGGCACCAAAATCGTTGCGGACGACCCCAAAACGGGGCCGGCCTGCGAGGCACCCTGCGTTCTCTCGCTGCCCCTCGGGGCGCACACCCTATACGCAAGTCGCTTAGGCTACGACCCCAAGCAAGTCAGCGTCGAGGTACAGGAGGGGAGAGTAGCAAAGGTCTCGCCGCAACTCGATCCGCAGACGGGCAGTGCGGTGTTCAGCACCGATGAACCCAACGCGCTCGTCGAGATTGACGGCAAACCACGCGGCTTCACCCCAGTGGTCGTCACTCTCCCGGCGGGAGTGCACCGGATACGCGTAACGCTGGACGGTTTTCATCCGCTGGAGCGAACCGTTACGATCAAACCCGAGCAACAGGAACACGTGCAACTGGAGTTGATCCAGGCGGAACGTGTAGAAGGCGCTTCACGCAGGATTGAATCCGTCGAAAATACTGCGAGCTCCGTCAGCATCGTGCCTCAGTTCGAGTTGACGGCACTCGCGTACCCAACCTTGGCCGAAGCACTACGCGGCTCGCCCGGGTTCTACCTATGGGACGACCGCGGCTACATCGGCGTCGGAATGCGCGGCCTCGGACGTCTGAACAGCTACGGCAATCGGGTGTTGGTACTCGTCGACGGCGTAGCAACGAACGATAACTGGATAGGCTCGTCCTATGTTGGCTACGATGCGTTGACGGATTTGGGTGACGTAGAACGCGTCGAATTGATCCGAGGTCCTGGCTCGGCTGTGTACGGAACTGGCGCGTTTTCGGGCGTCATTAACGTTATTACGCGCCGGGAAACCACCACAGGAGTCGAAGCTGGGGCCTCGACTAATCTGGACGGCGTGGCACGGGGACGCGTGCGGGTGAACCTTTCGCACAACGGGAAGTCTGGGTTATACGCCAGTGCCGCCATTGGGCGCAGCGCGGGGCGAGACTTTTACATGCCGGAGCTCGTGCGGGCCGATCCAACCGTGTACTCGCCAGAAGCGGCTGCTGGTTGGTCGCGAGGGCTCGACGGCATGCGTAGCGCCACCCTACGCGGGCGCGCCCATCACGGAATCTGGTCGGTTCAGTGGCTTTGGCATCGGTACAAAAAGCAGCTACCCAACGCACCCTTTGACACGGAATTCGGTAATCCGGCTACCAATCAACGCGACGAACGCGGGTTCTTGGAATTGCGCGCCGAACCGCAACTCTCGGCGCACACGACGTCCGTCTCGAGCGTTAGCCTTCACCGCTATCGGTTTCACGGCGATTACGCGCATCCCGCAACGGAGGGGGGGCTCGAGGTGGATACGTATCGGGGACACTGGATCAACCTCGGAGAGCGTGTCGTCCACCACTTTGATTCGCGAGCAAGCCTGACGGTCGGGGGCGAAGCTGCCTGGCACTTCGACGTCAACCAGCGTGGCGTCAATCTGTCAGGCGTGTTCCTGAATCGTTCCAATCCGTACGGTGTACTGGCGGGCTACGGAATTCTGGACGCGCGCCTCGGTCGCGACGTCCTTGTTTCGTGGGGTGCGCGCGTTGATCACTATTCGACGTTCGGTACCAGCCTCAATCCGCGGCTCGGAATCGTCGTTAAGCCTTACGCGCGGGGTAACACGAAGTTCACGTTTGGGCGCGCGTTCCGGGCACCAAGCCCGTACGAGCTTTGGTACAACGACGGCGGTACTACGCAGAAGGACAGTCCGAATCTCACCCCCGAGACGATGCTTGCCGCAGAAGTGGAGCACACCCATCGATTCTCATCCACGGTCATCGGTTCTGTCGGTGCCTACGCGAACGCGATTCGCGGCTTGATCGATACGGAACTCGACGGGCTACTCCAGTTCAAGGCGGCGCGGTCCCCAATTATGGCGGTTGGGACTGAACTGGGTTTACGCCGTGAGTGGCGTTCGGGGTGGATGGTTTCGGCCTATTACGGATTTACCCGCACACGTTTCTTGAAAGACAACGAGTTCAGCACGCTGATTGGACTCAAACGCGACCCCACCGTTCGAAATGTGGCAAATTCTCCGAGTCATTCCGCCACAATCAAGGCAGTGGCGCCGTTTCTGGTGCGGGCAATGAACCTCGGCACGCGGGTGACGCTGGAAGATGGAAGGTGGGATCGCAACGAATCCTTCACCGATCCGGCGCAACGCCGGTCGAACGCCGCTGTCCTATGGGATCTCGTGCTGTCCATGGAGGACACGCGTCACCATCTCCGCGGAGCACTCGGTGTCTACAACTTGTTCGACTGGCGTTACGGTTATCCAGTCGGCAAGGAGAACCCACACTTGCAGACGATGCCGTCCATCGGAAGGACGCTGCTGGTTTCGGCCGAGCTCAGGTTATAAGGCGAAGCCGTTACCGCGCATCTCCGAGCGCATCAACAACAGGTCGCGCGAGCGAATCCGTCGTCGTCTCAGTGCGACAGGTCCACGGTTTGACCTGCTTTGGCTTGCAGGATGAGCCGTTCCACGGCGCTGCGGGCGTCCCCGGAAGGCAGGAAGTCGCGTCGGTGACCCAGCTCGCGAATGAGCAGTTTACGATCTCGAGTGGCCACCGCAACGCGGGCGAGCAGCCAATGCGTCTCGGGATCGAGTACATCCAGGTACTCGAGAGCCTCAGCGACGCGCCGTGCTTGAGCGGGTTGATTCAACCGTAGATGGAGTGCGATGAGCCGGCGGTGGGCACGCGCATCGGATTCTTCGAGACGCGCGACTTGTTCGAGAGCCTCCACTTCCGCTCTTGGATTATCGGCTGCATTCGCGATCGCGGCCAACCGGTACAGTGGCTCGGAAGCGGTGGGATCGAAGGAATGGGCGCGAGCCAATGCGTCGCGTTCGTCCTCGAGCTTTGACCTAATACGCGCGACCAATGCCAGCTGCAGTCTGACGAAATAGCCGTCGTGACCCCTCGCAATCATCTGAACCAGTGCATCTTCTGCCGCGTCAGATTTTTGATCTGCGAGTTCGATCATACTCGAAACCCAGAGCAGATCAGGGTTTCCTCTTAGTGTGGAGTCGGCTTCGGCAACGATTTTGCGTGCCTCCGACAGGTTGCCGCGAAGCAAAGCGGCACGCGCGAATAAGACACGAGTCCTTGGATCCGCTGGGTCACCTCCGGTTCCAGGGGCCTCGCTGTCGTCGATCGAGCTCGGTTCACTTGGCGGAAGATACTGCCCCTCGAAGCGCGCCAAACGCTGTCGCAGCGTCGCACGAAAGGCCGTATCGAGCTGCTCTGGGTTGGTGCCAAGTACCGTTGTGACGACTTGCTCCGTCGATTGATGGGCACCCCAAGCAACGAGCATGTCGCGTATTTTATCGAAGCCGTAGGTTTGCACGAGATAGTCGACCAGGTACGTTGAAGCGACGTAGGCAACCGCCAGATCGTCGATCGAACGAGCGTGCGAATAGGCTCGATTCATTTCCGCGACGCGCGGAATCCGTCCGTTGAGCAGGGCTTCATACACGGATCGATCGCGTTCGCGTGTCCACTCGGGTCGGTGGCGCGCCGTTTCGACTCCGGCGAGCCCCTCCGTGAACCAGCGCGGCACCCGACTGCGAGAAAGCGCAAGGTGGTATACGTGCGCTAGTTCGTGCCAAAGCGTCATTCCCAGATTAGTGGGCTCATCCGTGGGCAAGCGCGCGACAATCGTGTGCCCAAAGCATGCACCTTGTAAAAAGGTGGCCGGAATGCCGCTCGTACGGACACCAAAACTGTCTTGGTCGCCATATAGTTCCAAAGCGAGTGTCGGGTCCGGCAGCTTGCCGTAGCGTTGCCGGAACGTGGAATGGGCTTGCTCGATCCAGTCTGGCACGATTGCTTGCAGCAAACCGCGGTAGGCCTTCGGTAGGCGGAACATGAGCCCAGGTTGTCGCACGGTCGTGTATTCCCGATCGAGCTTCTGCTCGAACAGAACGAGGGTATTGCGTACGCGCACGTCGAATGGGTCGGCCTTGAAGGCAAGCTCCAGCTGTCGGCGACCTTCCGCTTCGTCACCAAAGCGCAAGAGTTGAATCCCTAGTTGCGCGCGAGCTACAGCGTCTTTGCGATCGAGTTTGATGGCGCGACGCAGCAACGGAATTGAGTCCGCGTAACGATGTTCGGATCCGGCATACTCGGCGACCAAGCGATAGGCTTTGGTGTTGCTGGGATTCAGTTCTAGAACCCGGTGAATTGCGGCGTCGAACGCGGGTTGATCGTCCGCCAAGAAGGCAGCGACCGCACGTAGGCTGAGCAGTTCCGGGTGATGCGGCTCTCGAGCGAGGCCGAGTTCGAGCTGCTGTTGCGCCCTCGCGAAATCGAGGTCGCGCAGAGCCAATGCCGCTAAGATGGCGTAGGCATCGGCACTCCTCGAATTCGTCGCGAGCACGCGGAGCGCGTACTGTTCCGCGTGTTCAGCGTCCTTCATCGCTTCCAGTCGGACGCGCGCACAGAATAACTGCGCCGTTGGGTGATCGGGCGCGAACTGAATGGCTTGGTCCGCAATGGCGTGAGCCCGATCCAGATCGTGCGCCGCCAAGAAGAGCTCACCTCGCCATATTTGGTTCACCACGTCGAACAAACCAAAATTGGCTGCGCGGTTATAGAATTCGTTTGCGTCCTTGAGCGCGCCCAATCGATGCGCAGCGCGCGCAGTCACTGCCAGCTGCTTCGCGTCGTTGGCTGCAACCCGTGCTGCGGTGAAATCTTCGACTAATCGGCGATAGAGCAGTCGCGCCTCGGTAACTCGTCCCCGATCCGCAAGCAGCTCGGCGAGTTCCAGACGGGTGCGCCGGGCAGCAGCACTCCCGCGGTAAGGCACTAGCTCGGAAATCGCTCGATCGATATCGCCGTTGCGACGCCGTGCCTCTACGAGCACGGTGCAGGCATCGTCGATTAGAACGTCATTCTCGTGACAGTGGGGAACTGATTGAGCGATGGCTTGCTCGGTACGCCCCGTCATCAATTCAATCTCTGCCAACGCAATTTGCGCACGCGAGGCTCCCGACCACGCTGTCGAGGCGAGGCGCGCCAAGGTCGGTTCTGCCGTCGAGTAGCGCCCTCTTGCGACGGCGACCAAAGCCTTAGCCAACTCGAGATCGGGGGAGTCAACGGGCACCGAGCCGCTGCAGGCCGCGTTTGCCGCCGGGATTGGCTCAGTGAGGGAGGATGAATTGCGCTGGGATTCGCTCGAAGTGATCCCCTTACAACAACAGAGCAAGAGGGCAGTCGCGAGCAACAAGTCGCACGCTCCTGGGCGATTGAGGCGCGACGCTGATCTCTTGGTCGTCAACGCCCTCGAGCGTCTTGGCCATGGCTGATTGCGCGCCGGAGGGCTTTTCACGCTCATTCCTCGATCTCGCAAATCGGCAACCGACTCTCTCTCCCGCTGCGCGCGGAAGAATTCTATCGACCCCGCTGGTCGCCCCATAAGAGTACATGCAACCGGGTCGAAAATCGCTGCTTGCGCGCGAGCGCTTGATCGGCGAGCCAGCGCCCACGCAGCGTAATACGTTGAGCACTGGTGCCCTCCGGCATCCACACGACTCGCTGCGCGGGCCAAGCCGTGTCGGAGACAAGTTGATCCCCTTCCGCCATGTCAGTGGGCTCAGCAACCACGAGCTTCAAGTACGCCCTCTCGCATTGCGAGAACTCGCGTAACACCGGTAGGATGATGCGTTCCTCTCTTGGAAGTCCCGAGAGCGCCAATTTCGGGGACACGTTCCATTGCGAGACTCGATCCCAAAGCGCCTGGTCCGGCAAGATTGTCCCGTTGGTTTCGATCTCGATCAATTGCTCGGTAGGAAGCCGCTCGAACAGCGCGGCTAGGCCGTGCTGCTGAAGCATTGGTTCCCCTCCGGTGACGATCAATCGATCCGTAGGCTCCGCGAGAATTTCCTCCGCAAGCTCGTCCAACGCCTTGGTCTTTACCTCCTTCGAGACGTCGAAACGCTCGAAGTCCCAGGTGTACGGCGTGTCACAGTAACGGCAGCGCAAATTGCAGGCTGTGAGACGGAGGAAGGTGGCAGGGAGTCCCGCCGTCGGCCCTTCCCCCTGCAGGCTTCGGAATACTTCTGAAACACGGAGCCGTGAGGAACGCTGGCGGGAGGGATCAATCACGATTCAAGGATGCCGATCCCTGCCAACCGCGCAAGTCGGGAGCCCGATGAAAAGCTCTTCAGGCTTCAAGGGATCGCGGGACCCCAGTCACCAGAGTTGCGGGTTCCACGATCTCAGGCCGAGGTGCCAATCGATCGTCCGAGCTGTCGAGATGGGATGCTCGCGAAAGTAGGAGCCGCAGGTAGTCGGGGCTGGTGTAACCGAGGACGAACGCAATCGTGAGCGTGAAGCCTTCCAGTTGCGCTCGGAATTCCAGCGCTCGAGCTCGCAAGTGCTGCATGCGCGCGGCGTATTCCGCATCTACCGCTTCGGCTTCCATCCACTTGCGTTGAGCGGTACGGAACGTCCGATCGATCTGATCAATCGCGTGGTCGCGGTAAGGGAGGATGTCTCCCTCAGCACTGCGGCTCTCTCGAAGCAGCGTGACTAGATGATCGACGTCTTCGACGATATCGTCAGAAATGCTGGAATCGAGGTAATTTGCGCGGTCGACACCCGCAACATCGCGAACTAGCAGCGGCAGCCACATTCGGGCCGCCACTATCAGTTCGTACACCGCCTGCCGCCCATTCTCTACTGTGTGTGTCCAGGGAATGTCGCCGTGACGCACCTCGTCGTAGGCTTGCACGAACGCCGCGAGCGCAGGCAGCAGCGTCGATGCACGTGCCGCGACCTGTGCTTGCTGCGCGTAGCATTGGGCAATATTCGCGGCCCTAGGCGCGATCCGTCTTAGTCTCCACATTGCAGTCTGTCCCATCCAAACTCCACTCGTACGCACTACCGGTCCACACATTACTATCTCACGCACAGACCAAAGTCCAAAGCGCGTTGTGTGCTGCCAGCAACGCTTTGCCACGTGGTCGCGAAGCCGGCACCCTGTGGCATCGAGAACAGAGGTCTGGCACGCTCAAGCCCCCGTGCTTAGGACTCAACTCAGTCGATCCGACCCACCCCCAGGCCGACGTGCACCTCCAAGTCGAGTCTCTAGGATCGCTCCGCGAGTTGCTAGTACCACTCAACTTAAGAGATTCGGGGTACTAGGGTGCGTCGCGGTGATTGGCTCGTTTGGCTGCGACCGACTCACGCACTTCTCCGTGGGTACGAGTGTGCGCTGCGCGGAAGGCCTGGTATCCGTGCAGGCTCGCTGTTGCGCCGCGGGGCAGCGCGTCGAGCACGGACACTGCGTCGGAAAACCCGAGCGATGTCCATACGGCTGGCTGCGTCTCGACACTGGCTGCGTCATCAGCACCGGGGCTGTCCACGTTGAGCCCGGAAAATACTCGGTGGGACCGAATGACTGGGAATCGGAACAAGTGCCGCCCGCCTCTGGACACGTCTCCGGATTTTGGATGGATGCAACCGAGGTGTCTAATTTGGCGTGGGAATCCTGCATTTCCGCAAGAGCGTGCGTCACCGTCGGTACCCGTGGCTCGACTGGGTTGCAAGAACCTGGGACACCAGTGGTTGACGTTTCAGCGGAACAAGCTGCACTGTACTGCGCTTGGCGTGGGGGACGTTTGCTGCGCAGTTACGAGTGGCTACGCGTAGCGGCAGGCGAGAATAGCTGGCGCTATCCATGGGGCCAGACCGGTCTTGTATGCCGCCGAGCGAGCTTTGGTCTTGTGCAAGGGCCCTGCGCGGAGGGTGGCAGCAGCCCCGAGTGGGTTGGATCACGTCCTGACGGAAAGTCAGAGCGCGGCCTTTATGATCTGGTCGGCAACGTGCGTGAAATCGTGCAGTCTGGCGAGGGTGGGTACGCGTTACGTGGCGGGTCGTATCGCTCGGATCACGCGGCCGAGCTCAAGAGCTGGTCGCTAGTGCCCTATACTGGTCCGCAATCGGACGTGGGTTTTCGCTGCGCCTACGATCACGAACCAAATCCATTGTTCCTTCGCGAAAGGTCCGTGTCCGCAGACGACGCGGACTCGACGTTCATTCGATAGCAGCTGAAGCAACGTCTAGCTGCACTGTCCCCGCCATAGGACGTGTTCTCTTATCCAACCGAGGTAGCTTCGAGCTGCGCTTGAATAGCGGGTTCGATCTGTTCAGGGCCGGTTGCTGGCGCGAATCGATCGACAACGTTACCGCGCCGGTCTAACAAAAATTTGGTGAAGTTCCACTTGATACTTTCCGTACCAAGAACGCCCTTGGCTTGGGTCTTTAGCCAGCGGTAAAGGGGGTGTGCGTTCTC
>JBLNFG010000628.1:0-2713 GCA_050263495.1 Myxococcales bacterium
GCCCTCGCTCAACCAGGTCGCGCTCACTGACAGCTGCAGGGCTACTACGATGGAGCGGTTTCGTGCAGTCATGACTGAGCGTCGAGATGAGCTGCAGATGGCAACGAGTGCAGCCGCCGGGGAGACTAGCACGGCTGACGGTCATCGCCGAAGTCCCAGACGAAGACTTTTTGCTCTCGGAAAGGCTCCCCTGCGCCAGCGCGGGCTTTGGTTGACCCGGCCTAACCCGCGGCGAGACGTTCGTAAGTGGACGTCAAGTCACGAAGGCGCAGACCAATGTCGTGGGTCAACTCTCCGTCGAGAAGCCGAAATTCCCAATTGCCATGAGACGTGCCGGGAATGTTCATTCTCGAGTCTGAGCCCAACCCAATCAGATCCTGCACGGGAATGATGGCCGTTTTCGCAATCGAGCCAAGGGCAAGTCGAATGAACTGCCAGTGGATCTCGTGTACATCAGCGCCTAGGTAGCGACGAACGCGTTCGCGGACGCCATCATGCCAACGCGCACTTCCCTCATCGCTGGGGCGAGGGGCGTGATACCAGCCCACGGTTGTATCATTGTCATGGGTTCCGGTGTAGACGGCCGTATTCGATTCGTATCGGTGCGGGAGGTAGTCGCTGCCGTTCGGATCATCGAACGCGAATTGCAGAATGCGCATTCCAGGCAACGAGAATCGGTTGCGCAACGTGTGTACCTCGTCCGTGACAACCCCAAGATCCTCGGCCAGGAAGGGAAGCGAGCCCAGATCTCTTAGAACAGTGCTAAAGAACCGCTCGCCGGGGACGTCGACGTAGCGTCCGAACTCCGCCGTCTCGGCGGATGCGGGGACCTCCCAATAACGACGGAAGCCGATGAAGTGGTCGAGGCGAACGGCATCAAAATGGCTGAGCGCCGTTCGAAGTCGAGCTACCCACCAACCGTAACGCGTTCGCTGAAGATGAGCCCAGCGATAGAGTGGATTGCCCCAAAGCTGCCCCTTGGAGCTGAAGTAGTCTGGTGGTACGCCCGCCACGACCTCTCGATGGCCGTCTTTCGAAAGAAAGAAGACCTCACGGTTGGCCCAAACATCGGCACTGTCGTGCGCTACGTAGATAGGAACATCGCCCATGAGGAGGATGTTGCGTTGGCGGCAGTGGTCACGTAACGCTGTCCATTGTCGATAGAGTTCGAACTGGATGAATCGATGTCGATCAATTTCGACGGCCAGTTCGGCTTGCACACGCGCTAGAGCTTCGGGTTTTCGGTCCCGAATCTCGCGCGGCCACTCCACCCAGGCCTGCTGCTGATAGGCGCCCTTCAACGCCATGTAAGTCGCGTGGTGCTCCAGCCACCCTGGGGCAGTCGCCAAAAAGCGCTCGTACTCCTGTCGTAGTTCGGGCGAAGCCCGCTCGGAAAAACGTTGGTGGGCCAGCGTCAATGCTCGCCGTTTGAGCTCGAAACTCTCCCCGAAACTGGCGCGGCGAGCTGCAGGCAGCGCCGGTGGTACCTGGAGTTCGTCAAGCGCTACTAATCCGGTCGCTGCTAGGCGTTCGAGCGAAAGCAGGGTCTCGCTCAGGGCCGACGCCGAAGGACTGTCGTAGGGTGAGTTGGTCGAGCCTGGCGGGCATACCGGCAGCACCTGCCAAAGGCCCTGGCCGGCGGCGGCGAGAAAGTCTGCGAACGCAAACGCGCTAGGACCGAGATCACCGCAGCCGTGCCCTCCTGGCAACGAGGTTGGATGGAGCAATACCCCTGAGCGTCGTTTGTCGAATGGGGGCGGCACAGGCAAATAGCTCGGGGGTCGTGACGAAGTCGCCATTGAATGATCTCAGCTCAGCATACCGTGCCAAGCGTCCAAAAAAGAAGCCTGGTTCGTGTCGATCAACTTGGACTCGAGCGGTCGCGCTCCGGATCGGAGGGGGGCGCATCCAGTGGAGGCGGAAGGACGAGCGATGCTCCAACGCCCGCGCCAAGCAATCCGACGATGATAGAGAGGCTGAGCCAGTGTGAGACGTGGAGGAAATCGTGCGAAACCATCTTCATGCCCACAAAGACGAGCACAGCTGAAAGCGCCCAATCGAGCTTATGGAAGCGGTCCATCATGCCGTGCAGCAGGAAGTATAGGGCACGCAACCCCAAGATGGCCATGATGTTCGACGTGTAGACGACATACAGATCGACGGTTATCCCGAGCACCGCCGGAACGGAGTCGACCGCAAAAACGAGGTCGGAGAACTCGACCACGAGCAACACAAGGAACAGCGGTGTGACATGCAAGACCCCGTTGATCCGTCGAAAGAAGCGGCTATCGGAGCAATCAGGTGAGGTGCGCAAGTGCGACTTCGCAAATCGAAGAATCGGGCTGTGCGATAGATCCGCGACTTCATCATTACCCCGCAACATTCGGAGCCCCGACACCACCAGAAAGCCGCCAAAAATGTAGAACATCCAGTGGAACCGAGACAGTAGCTCGGTCCCAAGCAAGATGAATGCGGCGCGCAGCGCGACTGCACCGAAGACTCCCCAGAACAGGACCCTACGTTGTCTCGCCCCGTCTACGGAGAAATGACGGAAGATCAGCAAGAAGACAAATAGGTTGTCGACCGAGAGCGACTTCTCCAAGACGTAAGCCGTCAGGTAATCGACGCCCGTCTGGATGCCACGTTCCCAAATGATCCATAGCGAAAAACCGAGGCCGACACCAAGCCAGAGAATACTTCGGTTAGCGGCCTC
>JBLNFG010000629.1:0-12989 GCA_050263495.1 Myxococcales bacterium
GCTCTTTCGCGTGCGCAGCATGTTAGCGCCCGCGCTGGTACTGTCGCTCGAACGGCCTCCCCGAGATGCGGACTGGGCCGAGCAGATCGCGACGAGCCTCTGTCAACCGCACGTCCTCCAGGCGCTCGAGCGCCTCACCTCGACGCGCCCGCGGCTGCGCGTCTCGTTCCCGAAGGAGGGTCACCAGCGCTCGCTGCTCTGGGCCATCTCCGAGCTGGTCGCCGCCAAGACCGACCGAGTGCTCGTGAACCCGAAGGCGGCGCTCTGGGAGGTACAAATCGAGCGCGGTCGCGAGCCGCGCCTGTACCTAGTGCCCAAGCGCTACGAAGATCCGCGCTTCACCTACCGCATGCGCGAAATCAGCGGAGCCTCCCATCCGAGCATCGCCGCGGCACTGGTCGATGTACTCGACGTGCGTGAAAGTGACGTGATTTGGGATCCCTTCGTGGGCAGTGGCCTCGAGCTGGTCGAATGCGGATTGCGCGGCAAGTATCGGGAGCTAATCGGTACGGACAATAATCCTCGCGCGTTAGAAGCCGCGCAAGCCAACGTGGACGCGGCTGGTCTCAGCCGCGTCAGGTTGCTGAATGCAGACGCGAGAAGCGCAAAGCTGAGCCACGTCACGGGGATCGTAACCAATCCCCCCCTTGGGATTCGACATCAGCGCGACGGGCTGCTCGAACCGTTGCTCATGGAATTCCTGGCGAATGCCCGACACAATCTCGCCCCCGGGGGGCGCCTGGTCTGGCTCTCGCCGTTGCCGCAAAAAACGGCCGAGCGCGCTCGTGGCCTCGGCTTCGACGTTACGCGCCGCGGTCCGGTGGACGTCGGGGGGCTGACGCCAGAGTTGCAAATCTTGCGGGTGCCAAACCTTACGCGTGAGGTTGACGGACGGCAGCACACGATGTCCGGAAACCGCATCGATAGCAGCACGCGTGAGGGCTCGGCCGCGCCGCCGCAAGTGGACGGCGCGTTGCCGCAAGTGGACGGCGCGTTGCCGCAACGGCGACGACGCGTGATCGATGTTCGACCGCAGAGCGACACTGATCCGAGTGGTGACTCGAAACGGCGTTCCGCAACACGACGACGACGCAGCTGACGTACGAGCGCCGGCCCGAGATGCCTTAGGACGAAGATGGCGCAGCTGATCTACAAGCCACGACCCAAGATGCCTTCCTGGTCGCCACCGGCGGCGCCCAAGCCGAAGCGTAGCTATTTTTACTGGTGGGCGGTGATGGCGTGGTTGTTGGTTGTGGGGATCGGGTACCACTTCTTGCCCATCGATTGGGGAGAGCGCCCGAGCGTTGCGCGTGATTCGGAAACGGCCCTATCCCCAGCGCCTGCTTCGACCCCGGAGCAAACGTCACTGTCCGGAATTCGAGCCTCCAACGACGTCGTTGTGCGCGAACCAGAGGAGAACACGTCACGCGCGGCGACCAAGCCTGTAAGCACCGAGATTCTCTCGTGCGAGGAATTTACAGATGCCAAGAGCATTGCCCCCGAGGGCCGTCTCCCGATGCACCTTGGGCGGTCCGCGCTGGACGCCTTCATTGGCGAGAATGATTGGGCGAAGCCCTGCCGAGGTAAACATAGACAAACTGTGCAACTGTGTGTTGCCATTCTCGATGGGGCGGTGCGCGGGTTAACACTGAAAAGTGTCAGACCCAACCTGACGCTCGAAAACTGTCTGCGGGAGCAGGCCAAGAAGCTCGTCCTTGCGCCAGAGAGCTCACTGCGCATCGTCAACACAACCTTTTGGCTCTAGCGCCGTCGGATCTGGCAGGCGTAAGCGACACTCTGACCGGTACTCAGGTCGCGTAGCGAGCGAATCGTTCCGGCAAGCGGCTCGGGTAGCTCTAGAGTGATGACCTCGAAGCACGAGGTATCGAGCAAACACTCAATGAAGGGAAGGCCAGGAGCATACGCGAAGGTGCCGCCGGGGATCAGACTGTGCAAGAACTCCATGTACTTGCGTGCGTAGTCGTAGGCGCGCGCCGAGCCTTGCCAGTGATGGTGCAGGAACTGAAGCGAGAACGCCAAGTGCGATAGGATCGTGCCGATGGTGCCCGGCTCGAATCGCACTTCGAACCAATCCTTGGCAAGGACGTAGGGAGTGCCCCCACGGCGCTCGATACCCGTCGCAGCAAGTCCGCGCTCGCGAAGATAGTGCACGAGGTGTGCTTCAACGCCAGAACCAAGATCCACGATTGGTTCACGCCATTGGTGTTGCGTTAGCCCGAGCAACTTGAGCTGCAATTCGGGAGAATATTCAGCGCCGCGTCCGCGCAACCCCTCATGGACGGTAAGTCCACGCAATGCGCGCGCGATGCGTTCGGCAAGACCTACGTAGGACAGGTAACAGTGGCGAGAGAATTTCTCGAAATCTTCGGAGTTCCGAAGGGCCGTGGCGACCCCGAGCAGCCAGCGCTCGTGGTCGCTTCGCATGCGCGTCAGCTGTCGTTGGTCGAGCTCGAAGAACTGGTTGCGTTCGTATGCCCAATCGATCCAACCTTGAACCAGTGCTGCCGGAGCGACGCGCATCCACTCCGCAATGGCGGGATCGCCCTCAATGATCTTCGCCCGATGATCCCACAGCGACTCTACGAGCCAGTCACCGGGAGGACTCGGGCGCCGCGCGACACTGCCGAAATCGGCGGAGGCTCCCGCTTTGAGTCGATCCAAAAGATCAGTGACGGCTCGGTGGATAGCCTCGGCGAGAGGGACGGTCGGCGCTTCGCTCACGGCGCTGAGTAGCGCATTTCGTCCCCGCCGGCGGAACAAAGCATCGCGTGACCGTCCCTTGACGCCGCCGAGTCACACCCGCGACGGCAAGCTGCGACCGCGACGGCAAGCTGCGACCGCGACGGCAACCTGCGACCGCGACGGCAACCTGCGACCGCGACGGCAACCTGCGGCGGTTACCCGCTGGGGCCAGCACGCGATGCGTGCGTTGTCGGCGTCGAGCTGCCGATCGGTCGCAACTCCCGCGCCTGTTTTCGCCCGTTTTGTGCGAGCGTCGGCGAAGAGTCGCGACCGCCGTGCGAAGGGTCAGATGTCGATCAGTTGGATCAGCCGCTGCTTCGTGGTCAGGCCCACATATTGATTCGACTGGGCGCCGGCCTTGAACACCATTACCGTGGGCACGCCGCGCACGCCATACTTACCGGCGGTCAGCGGCGAGTCGTCAATGTCCACCTTGCCCACCTTGACCTTGCCGTCCAGTTCCTCAGCAATTTGGTCAACGATCGGTGTAAGTGCCTTGCAGGGGCCACACCACGTTGCAGTAAAGTCGACGAGGACAGGGACGTCCGATTTGAGGACCTCAGCCTCGAAGTTTTGATCGTTGAACACTCGAACCTTTGCTGACGCCATGCGTGGCTCCTTCCGAAATGCGAGATGCCAACATAACGTCGGATTTCGACTCGGCAAACCTAAGAGGACGCGCCGCGGAGATTCGGGGTACCCAGCTTCCCTTGCCGTCCTTCTGGCCGATGCCCTAAAAGCTGCATTCGCCTGATTTCCCCCGAGAAACTGCTAGGCAGCGCTCCGTGCGCCGTTCCATGCCTACAGTCTTTCAACCCCCGTCGTGCATTGGCGGCGTTACACCGTGGGGAGTTGAGTGGTCAGCAAGGGGTGTCATTGAATCGCTCGAACCGCTTGCATTGGCTCGGCGTGTTGACCGCATCAGGGCCGTGTACGCGGCGCGCCTCAAATCGGTGACGGTCGTGATGGATGCGCCTCACGATCCCCACAATGGGGCGGCAATCCTGCGCTCGTGTGACGCCTTCGGCATCCAGTGCTTGCACGTCGTAGAGCGCATCGAGCCGTTTCTGGTGGCGCGCAAGGTTGCGCAAGGCACCGAGCGTTGGGTGGATATCATCCGACACTCAAGCGCCGAGCAGGCGCTGTCGCAGTTGCGCGCGCAGTCGTATGCTCTCGCCGTCGCGCACCCGTTAGGCGAGCTCCTGCCGGAGGATCTAAATCGCATCGAGCGGCTGGCGGTCGTGATGGGCAACGAGCACGATGGTGTTTGCGAACAGTTGACCCGCGCAGCCGACTACACCGTGCGCGTCCCCATGCGTGGGTTCGTGGAGAGTCTCAACGTGAGCGTGACCACGGCGCTCTTGCTCGAGGCCGCCGTAAGGGATCGCGTCGGGGATCTAGACGCCCAAGAGCAAGAGTTCCTACTCGCTCGCGCGCTGCTCTCAACCGTCCCCCGAGCGGGCGAAATACTCAAGAACCTAGCTCCGCATTGAAGCCTGGCCGCTCGAACCTCAGGGGATTTGAAAGCCCTTGCGCACGGTGACTGAGCTTCCCGAGAACGGTGCGACGCGCGCTTCCTGGAAAGCTCGTAGCACACAGCCCACATTGGTGCCCTGACCCTTCAGTCCCGCCATGGTCGCACTCTGAACGAATCCAGACGGCGCAAACGTCACGACCACACTGCCACTTGCACTTCCCTCGGAAGCGCAACGGCTTGCGCGCGCTGCCGAACTGGTGAGAATGCGCCGTGCGGCGGCGGTATCAAAGCTGCCCCCGCGATCTTGTCCGGACGCAGGGGTCAGGGTTGGCGAGCTGGCGAGATGCACATTGGCGGGCTGGACTGCGCCCTTCCTGCCACTGCGAACAGCGACTCTCCCTGCATTGGAGTCAGGCGCTTGCGGTGCGGCTGCACCATCCGTCTTTCCGACCACCGGCAGATCTTCCAACCGATGCACGTCTTCCTTATTGGAGGGCGTTGACACCGTCTTTGCGGCAGCCTGCTTGGCCGGGTCCGTGGGCGCACCAACCGCCGCGTGCGACTTCGCGGACTCTCCCGTGATTGCGTTTGCCTCTTTCGCAGACGGCTCTCCACCACGTACCAGTAACGCCACCGCGCTCGCCACGGCGACACCAGCGACCAACCACACCACCCGCTCTACATGCATGAGCGGTAAGGCGGCGTACAAGCCTGCCCGACGAAGTGGCGAACTCGGCGGTGGCGGGGGGCGCGTTGACGACGCACGTGCCGGTACAGCGGCGAAGCGCGCCATTGGCTGCACGCTCTCGAGTGAAGGAACGCGCGCGGGCCTCGGAATGTCCGGAATTACCTCGACGTCTGAGATAACCTCCGTAATCTCCTGTGCTCGGAATGCGGGCGGCACTGTTACGGTGGAGGGCGGAGTTGACGGCCTCGGCTGCGGCAACATCAGGGTCTGGTTGCCCGAAGCGAGAATTGGCGTCGACGCAGTCAGCAGCGGCGGGGGAACATTGGATATTGTGCGCGGCTTCGGCAACGCCCAACGACTGCTAGGGCGCGGGGCTGCGGCAGCTGTCATGGATGCCGGTACACGCGGAGGAGGCGGCACGCTCGGCGACGTTTGCGTGTTACTGAGGAACACGAAGCTGCTGTCGCGCACCTCGTCTCGGGTCTTCGTGTCGTGGGCGTCACGGATTGCTTCGCGCAGCTTCCGCACGGTCAGCAACGGAACCCACGTCTGCATGTCTTCAGACCACACGAGTACGTTGTGTGGCGTTAGATCACGCACCCAGAGATCGGCAACGCACTCCGTGTTGAGCTGGACCCGGAGGTACCATTTTTCGGGCCTGTCTCCGTCTGCCTCCAAGTGGGCCGTCTGCGAGATCTGGGAATCGTGGCGCGTAACGGGGGCATGCAGCGGTGGAGGATGACTGGTCGTGGACGGCGGGCGCATCGAAGAAGACGACGCGGGTGGCGCAACCAACGGGGGCGGTCGGAGCGAACCTGGCGCCGCTCCAACTTGAATCGGAGGCGGGCGGATGGTCGAAGCGGGCGGCGGTTGTACCGACTGCGGCCGCAATGAGGAGGATGTTGTTGGTACGGCTTGCCCCGACGACGGGCCACGGATCGTCGACGCGGGAGGCGGCAGTATCGACGCGGGAGGCGGCTGCATCGACGCAGGAGGCGCCGCGACGGGAGTCTGTTCAGGCCGAGGGCGATTGACGCCAATCGGAAGACTGCTGTCGAGCGTCTTGAACGGACGCGGCGCGGCCGTGCCAGCGGCAGATCGTCCTTGGTAGCCGATGAGGGTCGGTTCGTCCGAATCCGGATCTTGTAGCTCTCGACTACCTCCGGAGTAGTTCTCATCCTGTGCTTCCGCGAACGCCTGAGCCGCCAACTCGCGAGCGTCGATCTCACGGGTGATGTCGAGATCGGGATCGTTACGCACCCGAGTCTTCAGCTCCGGATCGTCCAAATCAGGATCTTCCGGCTGTCCCGCGCTGTGGCCATCGAGATGTGCCAGGTCCGGATGCTCCAAGTCAGGATCATCCAAATCAGGATCGTCTACATCGGGCTCGTCGAGTTCGAACGCTCCGAGCTCACCGCTCGTCAAGGGAGAGCGCTGCACGGTTACGTCGCCGTCGAGTTCATCGAGAGGCTTTGGCACAATGGTGGTCCGATCGCTGCGCACGGAACCTCGATCCTCGGCGTCATCCGACGGATCGACAGCGCGATGCTCGGCGCCCGGACCATGCTGGGGGACGACGACTCTATCGCTGCGTTTGCGCTCTCGATCAAGCATGATGCCGGGCTCCTCGAATCACGCTCGTTTGGGCAAGCAGGCGAACAGCACTGGTTGCGCTTTGCCCCAGGGAGCTTTGCCAGTATAGCGCGATGCGAAGGAAATCTAGGTGAAAGTTCTACTATCGACCACATGAACCCGCAGCCGTGCCAAATGTGCAGCGTGGAATACGAGCTCATGCGATCTCAATGGCACTTCATTGTTGTTGTGCTGGAGATCATCGGCACGCTCATCGCGTTGCTCGCGTGCTCGTAAACAGCGATTGAAGCTGGAATTCCTGCAAATTGCACAGATTGGTCGGATGGCCCGCGCTCCGGTTGCAGCGTGCAGTGGTGGTCATTCTGAGTTGGCCGCACAATTCCTCAGGCTCGCGATCGCGGTGAGTATTGCTACAGCTCCGCTCTGCCACACCTCGGGATCAGCTTCTGCGGAATCGGAACGAATACTCTGATCAGCCACTCGCGTTGGCGAGCGATCGCGAAACTGGGGGGCGAGCTGCATCGCCTCACGCAGAGCACCCGTTTCGCGCGAGCCTGGACGGTTTCCGCCTCCATCGAAGAACAGTCACGCGGGTGGATTCTCGCTCATAACTGGGGCGCATGGCCCATCCAGCATCGACTCGAGGCCGCAAGCTGCGTCCGCGAGGGTCTAGTTGCCGAGCACAAAACCGCGGCGCGAGCCACGCCCCCGGCAAGACTGCGCGTGGCGGATTCGTGGTCGCAATGACCTCGGCGCGTCTGGTCCGCAGTGAAGTGCAAGAACGAAAAAGCTGATCACTCCGTCGATTCGATGGCGTAGCGCAGCGGAGTTGGCTTTGGGCATCAGGACGGAAAGCGATATGGTGACGCGGCAGTTATGCTTCGTCCCCCGTTCCTATTGCTTTGGATGTGCTGGATTGGCGGAGCCACGTCCATCAACGCCTGCACCACCAAACCGCGTGGCGGTGTCGAATCGGACCCCGCCCTTGCTTTGCAAGCCGCTGGCTCTTCGGAGCGACTTGGGACCGCTCCGAAACCGGCCGCCACCAGCGCGCTTGAGCCTCCGGTGCTCGACGGCAGAACCGATAGCGCGCAATTGCGGGTTCTCCTGGCACAACCCACGGAGTACGTGGATGACCGCGCGAAGGAGCGCGCCCGGCCAAATCCGATCGAAGTGAGGGTGCTCGGGTTCAACGATTTCCACGGTGCGATCAGTACCTCTCGAACGCGCGAGGGACGTCCGATCGGGGGAGCGGCAGTCCTGGCCAGCTACTTGCGCGACGCCTCCGTTGGCCATGAAGGTCGTGTTCTGATTGTTCACGCGGGTGATTTCATCGGCGCATCACCGGCTGAATCGGCCCTATTCGACGATGAGCCGAGCGTCGAGTTCTTCAATCGATTGGGGAACGCACAGTGTGACGGAGCTTCCGCCGACGCAGGCTGTAACTTGGTTGGTATCGTTGGGAATCACGAGTTCGACCGAGGAGTAGGCTCTCTTCTGCAGCTCGTCAGCGGTAAAAAGGAAGCAGGGATGAGCTGGGGAGTCCGCTACCGTGGCCAGCGCTACCCGACGCTCTGCGCCAACGTCGTGGATGCGCGCACTTCACAGCGACTCTTTCCGGCTTACACCGTGAAGCAGCTCGGTGGCGCAAAGGTTGGCGTCATTGGTGCAGTGCTCTCCGGGGCTACGTGGTTTCTCCGGAAATCGGGAATTGCGCGGATTCGTTTCGACGACGAGGTGGAGAGTATCAATCGAAGCGCGGCGGCCCTGAAGGAACAGGGAGTTCGCGCCATTATTTTGGTGGTCCATCAGGGTGGCAACCAGCAATTCGGTCCGAGCTTGGCGCGAGATGCTCCGGCTGTTAGCGGTGAGATTAAGACGTTGGTTGCGCAACTCGATGGAGAGATCGACGTGGTGGTTTCCGGGCACTCACATTCCGCTTTGAGTGCGTTGGTGCCGAATCGGGAACAGCAGCCTACGCTGCTAACCCAGGCTTTTCACTCCGGCAGTGCCTTCGCTCAGATCGAGCTGAGGATTGAAGCCGAGAGCGGGGAAGTAGTGAAGAAGTCGGCCACAATTGTCTCCACGTATGGGGACGCCGGGCCCGGGCTTTCTCCTGCCACAGACGTGGCGCAGCTCGTTCAAAAGGCGCAGCAGCGCGCGGCACGGATCACGGGTGCAGTGCTCGGTGAGGCAGTCAACCTGGTTTCGTCGGACGTCAATCGGGACGGCGAATGTGCAATGGGTGATCTCGTTGCGGACGCCCAGCGCGCGGCACTGCACGCGGACTTCGCCTTCACGACGCCCGCATGGGTTCGCGCGGACCTTAAGCCTGGTACCATCACTTGGGGCGATTTGTTCGCGATCCAGCCCTTCGGAAATCGACTGGTGCGCGTCGAAATGACGGGCAAAGACGTGCTCGAACTGCTGAATCAACAGTGGCGCGTCGAGAGCTATGCCCGGATCCTGCAGGTATCCGGGCTTTCATTCTCGTGGGACGCGCGAAAGCCGCCAGCGTCGCGCGTCGTCGAGGTCAGGGTCGGGAAGCGATCGCTCGACCCGAAGCAACTCTACGTGGCGGCGGTCAACGATTTCCTTGCAGATGGTGGCGAGGGTTATTCGTACTTCTCCAAGCTCGAGCGCAGCCGCACGACCATTTCCGACATTGACGCGCTCGCCACCTATATCCGGAGCAAACGCGTGATCCGCCACGAGCCAGAGCCGCGCATCCGTCGAATCGATCCGTCACCGTAGCGGATTCATGCCGTGTCTCACTTGCTGACGCCTGACGCCTGACAGCCATCGCAACGCTGAGGCATCCCCTGATTCGGATTGTGCAGGAAGGGCGGAAGGTGTGTTCTGCCCAAACCTCGCAAACAGGACCTCAGAGACTAACGCACCCGGCATTCGGTCGGTGTCGGCAGCCCTTCGGGCCAATCGTTCCGCGCATCGTAGGCGGCATCGCGTTGTGGCAAGGTCTTGTTGCCGATGGACACGCCGCGCCAGGTTCGTCGAGGCGGTGAAGCGTCGAGCCAGTGATAGCTTTCGTCGCGCACGTCGAGGTGCACGAATCGGGTGCGTCGATGGGTATAGATTCCGACTCCGACGCGGGCTTGTTGCCGCAGGTAGCTGGCTAATGCCTCCGTCTTTACGCCAGGGACAGCGAAATCGATGGCGCGAGCCAACCCATGCAACCCCTCGCGCCTCCGCCGGGATCCCTGTTCTCGGTAAGCCGAAACGACTTCGATAGTGTCCGCTTCGAAGTGATATGCCACGCGAAAGAGCAGCTGCAGCAGCCGACGATCGAGCCTCCCGACCCGGGGGAGCTTCGGATCGCGTTTGTCGGCAAGGTGAAGATCGAGGCGCAGCGCGCTGTCCTCGTCGATGACTCCGCCATCCGTATACAAGCGGCAATGCAACGACTGCTTACTGTTGCGATCGAAAAACGTCACTTCGGGCAACTTAGCGTAAGGATCGGAGGACAGTGCGACGCGTTCAGTCCGTTTGCACTCGGGCCCGGCACATCGTTCGGAGCTCGTGACGAAGGGCTCGAGTGCGGCTCGCGACGTGTTGGGCTCGAAGGCGGCTCGCGACGTGTTGGGCTCGAGTGGCGCGACCGCGAGGTTCGTACCAGGCACCCATTCATTGTACGTGGACCCGCGCCCGAGAGGCGCGCGCGCTGTATCCACCGTACTGGTCGGAGCGCGCGTCAGCGCGCGATCCTTGCCGCCCCCCGACTCCGAGGATCGATGGTCGAGCCTGGCCGGTGACATGGGCGTGAACGCGGCGTTCCCGTGCGCTTGGCGTACTTGCGCCGCACTAACCAAAACCGCTGTTGAAGCCAGAAAGCAAACGCTCGCGAGCGTTATTGCACGGGCTGTGGCGGTTCGAAGCGGCTTCACGCGCATGAGCGACCCTTGATGTTCACCAATATGCCGCGAATTCGGCAACAGGAAAACCTCCTCGAGCAATTGCAGATTTACCGAGAGGGCCTCCTGCTACAGTTGACGCTAGACGTAACGAATTGAGCAGACAGGCCGCAAATAGGGCAACTTCAGCACTGGCCACGATTCCGGAGTTGGCTTCGCCGAGTGGCCGCTCGTGGTTGGTGGCGCGAAAGGGGTCGCCTGCTCGTCAGGTTAGAGTAGGATTGTGCACATCGCCGTGGCTAACCCACCTCCCTCGAAATCGCCTACTGCTGCCCTTCCACAACCCCGTCCGCGGCTGCAACCAGGCGCGGTAATTGCCGAGCGCTACCGAGTCCACGAGGTGCTCGGTGAGGGGAGTATGGGAACCGTTTACGCGGTCGAGCACCTGCTGCTGAAGAAGAAAATGGCAGTAAAGGTGCTGCATCCGGAGTTGACGTCCGTCAAGAGTCTCGCCATTCGCTTCGAGCGCGAAGCGACCGCTACGGCGAAGATCGACCATCCGAACGTCGCGGCGGCCATGGACTTCGGTCGTCTTCCGGACGGCGCCATGTACCTCGCTCTGGAGTTCGTCGAGGGCAGAAGCCTGCGCAGCGAAATCGATAAAGGTCCGATTGAGCTGAAACGCGCGTTGCGGATCGGCAAACAGCTCGCTTCGGTATTGGCGGCAACGCAACCGTTAGGAATCGTGCACCGCGACCTGAAGCCCGAGAACGTGATGCTGGTGCAGCGTGGTGACGATGCAGACTTCGTCAAAGTGCTCGATTTTGGGATTGCCCGCATCGCCGATCCCACCGAGGCTGACGCGGGAGCAGCTCAGGTACTTACCAAACTCGGTGCGGTATTTGGCACGCCGGAGTACATGGCGCCCGAGCAGGCGCTTGGCCAACGTGTGGACACTCGAGCGGATTTCTTTTCTCTCGGTGTAATCCTGTTCGAGATGATCACGGGCGTTCGCCCCTTCAAGTCTGCCAGCGGTGGTCAGGCGGGGATTCTCGCGCAACAGATCACGTCACCGCGGCTGAAGTTTTCCGAGGTTGCTCCGAACCTTCATGTGCCGGAGCCCGTCGAATTGGTGATTAACCGGCTGCTCTCCAAAGGCGTCGCTGAACGCTATCAGAAGGCGAACGACGTCGTGCAGCTTCTGGAAGAGTTGCTGCATGGTGGGGGTGGCATCAACGCAGGAGGCAGTCTCGTTCCCGCCCCCAAATTGCCTGCCTTCGATCTGAACACGCAATTGCCCTCCTCCGCTTCGGCCGCGGCGCATCACGCCCCCGCTGTACCCGCAGGGCATCCTCATCATCCTCCAGCGCGATCGCACGCAACTGCTGCTGCGCCGGTAGCGGCCCCACCCGCAGCTGCACCAGTCGCAATGGCGCATCCACCCGCGCCTCCTGTAGCGCCCATGGCCGCGCCTTCCGTCGCCGCGTCTCAGCCTGGTGTCGTGCCCGTAGCTGCTCAGTCTGGAGCTATTCCCGCATCGCCTGCACCTGAATCGCCTGCACCGGCACCGCCAGAGCTCGCCGCCGAAGCTGTGGCAGCTCAGGAGCCGCCAGTTCAGCAGCCAAGCGCGCAAGCTTCGAATGCCGCGGCTCCGGCGGCCTCGGCCCCACTAGGGGCAAGTGCAAAAGCGGCTGACGCGCTGAAGGCTGCGACGGGGTGGTTGGGGCAGGTTCGGCAGAGCGTCCGTCCGCAAGCGTTGGCGCTTCGCCAACGCGTCGCTCAACGGCTTGGGCCAACGCTGACCAAGATCCCCCCCGTTGCGTATACGACCTTTGCCGTGGGCTTGGGGCTGGGGCTCACGGTTGCTGTCGTGGTGTGGTTCGCCGCGGCATCGAGAGCCGGAGCTGCCGATCACAGTGCTCGCGTTTCGGCGGTTCCAACTGCGGCGCTCGCCGAGCCGAGTTCCTCGGCAGAGGCACCGGCAGCAGACGCGTCCAGCGTAGCGCCGAAACCGGACGACGCTGAGGTTATGCTCGCATCGATCAAGGAGAAGCTGGCGGACGGGCGTGACTTGGAAACCATCGGCATCGTTTCGAAGTTGCTCGCCAAACACCCGGATCGACGCTCCGACCCTCAGGTTGCGACGGCCCTGTACACCCTGGCTAACTCGAACGCGAAGGATGCGGCAGACATGGCGTTCTCGCTGCTCGAGGGCACCATGGCCACGAATGGTGCCGACATCCTGTACCAGCTGTCACTCGACAAATCGCTGCGCGAAACGACGCGCCGTCGAGCCGAGAAATGGCTACGCAGCGAACCGTTCGCGCGGGCAGCATCCAACGCTACGGTCGTTGCCGTTCGGCTGCGCCAGGCCGAATCGTGCGAGCGGAAGTATGACCTCTTGCCGCAAGCGGCCAAAGCGGGCGCGGCCTTCGCTTTGGCCTATCTCCACGAGTTGGAGGCTGATCGCGCTTGCGGCGTGGATGGCAAATCCGAGTGTTACCCCTGCCTGAGCAAGGACAATCGACTAAAGGACGCCATCCAGCAGATAGAGGCACGTCTCCGAAAGAATGCTTCTAAGGTTCACCGCGCAACGGCG
>JBLNFG010000630.1:0-5405 GCA_050263495.1 Myxococcales bacterium
TGGAGGAGATCCGCGGCGCAGCGGATGCGAAGGCTACGGAAATCTATTCAAGCGCCTACAACCAGAGTCGCGAAGCAGCCGCCTTCTATGAGTTTACGCGTACGATGCAGGCGTACAAATCGATCATTACCAAGGATACGACGCTGCTGCTCTCCACTGACAGCGACCTATTCAAGTTTCTCAAGGGCGTGCCACCGGGCGCGCCGTAACCTGGCTTGGGGGTACGCACTGCTACGTGCTGCGTTCCCCCTGGCCCACGCAGTGGTCAGAGGAAACCCGGAAATGGTAGCCATAGATGGCTAGAGTCACCGCCAGTGAAAATGCTCGCGGGGTATGAAATAGGGTCCAAAACAGCAGCTTCCAGTACTCGAAACGCTCTTTGCCAACGATCCCCAAGCGCAGGCTTGCCATGGCGAACGCCCACCACTGTCGCACCTGGTACAGGGGGCTCCATCGGATCCTCAACTTGGGGATCCCGTATACCTTCAGGAATTGTCTAACCCGCTGGTAGTACTGTTTGGGCGAATAGAGTTTGCGTAGCAGATCGGCATAGCCGAGGCGAAGCACACTCGGATCCATGACGGGCACAATGTTGCTAGTGCCATTGACGTCGTATCCGGAGGCCTTCTCCACCAATCTGCCGGTTTGCCGCATGCGTTCATGCAGGCGTGTCCCCGGGATTGCCTGTAACAGTCCGACCATCGCCGTGGCGATACCTGTGGTCTGGATGAACTCTGAGAGGCGTTCGAATGTGGACGGCGTGTCCGCGTCAAATCCGAGGATGAACCCCGCCTGCACTTGTAGCCCAGCCTGTTGTATGCGTCGAACGTCCGCTTTTAGGTCGCGCCCGAGGTTATTGTGCTTGTTGCACTCTGCCAGGCTTGCTTCGTTTGGGGTCTCAATACCAACGAAGACTGAGTCGAATCCAACGTCGACCAACGACTTCATTAGCGCGGGGTCGTCTGCAAGATTGATTGAAGCCTGGGTGTTGAATTCGAACCCGGGGCGCAGCGCTTGCCGCTCTAGCAACGCCGGAAGCAACTCGGTCTTCACCAGTCGACGATTCCCAATCAGATTGTCATCCACGAAGAAAACCCCCCCGCGCCATCCGAGATCATATAGCGTGTCCAGCTCTTGCACGATTTGCTGGGCGGACTTGGTTCTAGTTCTGCGACCAAAGAGAGCCGTGACGTCACAGAACTCGCAATCATACGGGCATCCGCGAGAGTATTGGATACTCATCGTGCTGTAGTCAGCGAGTCTTACCAGGTCCCATCGTGGCGTCGGCGACGTCCTGACTTCGGCAAATCCAGTCGGCGCGTACACATGGCGAGCACATCCCTGCGCTAGATCCGCGAGGAAAGAGGGAAGCGTCAACTCCGCTTCGCCGAGCACCAGATGCTCGACCTCTGGGAACTGCTCTGGCTGCGCGGTGAAAAGTGAGCCACCCGCGACCACTCGGATCCCCGCCGATCTCAAGCGCCGAATCAGGCGCTGAGCAGACTCGCGTTGCACACCCATCGCGCTGATGAAGGCGCAGTCGGCCCACGCCAGATCTTTGGCACTTGGTTCCCTCACGTTCGTATCAACCAATCGCAGGTGCCACTCCGGTGGCAACAGGGCCGCTACCGTCAGCAGCCCGAGCGGGGGATGCGCGGCGCGCTTCCCGATAAAGGGCAACGCATGCTTGAAACTCCAGAAGCTGTCTGGGAACTGTGGGTAGACGAGCAGAACGTTCATGGCGTGGGAACGCCGCTGCAACGTTCGTGCCGCAATGGCTCGATGGCTGCGTGCCAAGAATGCTCCGTGGCGTGCGACGTGCTCTCGATCGCGATTGGCAATTCGCCAATTCTCGATTGGCAATTCGCCATGCCGGGATGGTTGCGCGAGATCTCCTGCGTCAACACCTTTCGCGCCGAGGCGCATTCATGGGTCGATAGCGGCCGGGGCAGGGAACGAGCTGCTCCTTAATCGGCGCAGGTTCTGGTGCATCCGGCCATAGCCCTCGTGAGGTGGCTGTGGCCAGAGGACGACGCAATTCGCCGGTATTCGCCGGAATTCCAAAACCGCCTTGAGGTATGTCCACCCCGTCGCCTTCACGCTGCAAGAACGAATCGCGCGGCCGTCGAGCGCAATAGGGCTGCCCGGCTGCCTTATTCTCACGAACGGAGCTAGAGTTAGAACAGTACGACCTCATGAGGCAAGTCCCACGCGTCTTCATTGCCGACGAGGATGCAACTTTGGTGCGTCTGTTGAGCGGTAGCCTTGTCCACGAGGGTTACTCGTGTCAGACGGCGGCAAGCTGCGACAGCGTGTTGGAAAGCCTGCGAGAGCTGGACTGCGACGTGGCCATTTGCGGCGTTCGCATGCCGGGTCTGACCGAATTCAATCTACTCGATCGCATTCGGGCTCGGTCACCCGGGCTGCCGGTCATTGTCTCGTCGACAACCGGATCCATTGCCGAGGCGGTTGAGTCCGTAAAGCGCGGCGCCTGTCAGTATGTCGCCAGGCCATTCACGACCTCTCACATGGTGGACATGGTGGGCCAGGCCGTGACGGAGTCCGGTCAGCAACGGCAGCTCGCTCCGCCTCCCGCGGTGGCTGCAGACCTTACGGACACGACGTTCTCGAACCTCGTTCACGTGAGCGACGCCATGCGCCAGCTCGTGGCAAACATTACGCTTGTGGCGCGTTCCGATGCACCGGTCTTGATCTTGGGCGAAACAGGTACTGGCAAAGAACGGGTGGCTCGCGCACTGCACGCGGGGGGCGCCCGCGCTAGAAAGCCGTTTGTTGCCGTCAATGTTTCGGCAATCCCAGAAGCTCTGCTCGAGAGCGAAATCTTTGGGCACGTGCGTGGTGCCTTTACCGGAGCTACACAGCCGCGTCGTGGACTGCTCGCGGAAGCGGATGGGGGCACGCTGCTGCTCGATGAAATCGGCGACATGCCGCTCGCGCTCCAGCCCAAGCTGCTGCGGGTGCTGCAGTTCGGAGAGTCGAGGCCGGTTGGTAGTGATCGGTTCGGTCATGTCGATGTTCGCGTAATTGCAGCAACTCACCGTGATTTGAGCACTCTCGTGCGTGAAGGGCGTTTTCGTCAGGACTTGCGGTATAGGCTAAGTGTCATCCCCTTGGTCGTTCCGCCGTTGCGTGCTCGTAGGGAAGACATCGGGCCTCTGGCTGTGCAGTTCTTGGACATTGCGCGCGAGAGGACCCCCACCTCTCCCGTGCGGTCCATCAGTGAGTTGGCTCTAGCGCTCTTGGAACGTGAGGCATGGCCCGGCAACGTTCGGGAGCTCGAGAACGCTATCGAACGACTGGTGGTACTTGGGCGCGAGTCAGAGGTCGGGCAACGCGAGCTTTCGTTCTTGCATGAGGGAGAGCCGGCTTGGGATGCACCCGAACCAAATCCCGAGGCGTGCTGGATTGCGGCAGAGGGGTCGCCTCCCACCCTCAAGCAGATGAATCAGCATTACCTGCAGTGGGTACTCGAGCGCACGGGTGGAAACAAGATCCTAGCCGCGAGGATTTTGGACGTCGATCTTTCAACCCTCTATCGATGGGCGCGTTCCAAGCACTGAATCGGACACCTGAGAGATCTCCTCAATTTCTAGCGAGAAATGGCGCGATTGTTTCGCGGAGCAGAGGAAATGGCACAGGAAGATCGGAAGGTCGGAAGAAACCCTTTCGCTCTTCCCCCCTTACTGTGCAATCAAAATGAGGGGATGCCTCAGATCGGACACAGTTCGCCACGCAGTAACGAACGCGCTCATCGTCGAGCCTCGGGGTTTAGCGCCGCTCGCGCTTGAACTCGAATCCCAACTCGCGTTCGAGCCTCGTGAGGTGCGTGCGATCCGCCTCAGTGACGAAGACGACGGAGTGCCCCGACTTGCCAGCGCGACCCGTTCTGCCCGCTCGATGGATGTACGCGTTGCCAGAACTCGGCAATTCGAAGTGAAGGACCCATTCGACGTCGGGGAAGTCGAGTCCGGTTGCTGACTGATCATTGGTCAACAACACGGCAGCTTTGCCCGTCGCGAAGTCGCGCACGGCCTCTTCGCACTGAAGTTTCGTGCGCTCACGGGTCACGGTGACTAACCGCATTCCTTGCTCGGACAAGTAACGATAGAGATGCCGAATCAGGCTTGGCTGATTGACGAAAACAATGGCGCGTTGCGCTTGATGCTTAGCCAAGTACCGCGCCAGGACGAGGTCCTTCTCGCCCTCGTTGCGCACGGAAACCGTGGTATGCATGATCCGGCTGCGCAAAGGGTCGTCGTTCACCTGCGTTCGCACCACCTCGGGACCAAGCACCGTTTGTATGAGCTTTTCCGCGTTTCGACCGAAGGTGGCGCCCACCATCACGATTTGCAGCTTCGGTTCCGGTCGTGATAGCACCTCGCACAGGTAGTCTGCCCCGCGGCTGGCCAGGATGGGTTCGGGCTCGTCCAAGACGACGAGGTTCACGCCCTTGAGTTTGCGCTTCTCGTACATCTCGAGAATGCGCTCGAGGGTACCAACCACGAAACGCGTGCTCTTCTCGAGCTTCGACGCTTGCAGACGCTGATTGCCAGTCGCAATCAGCGCGACGGTCTTGATGCCAGGATCCTTGTAACGCTCCGCGACGCGCAAGATCTGAATTGCGAGTTCGGATGCCGGAGCGATGCACACCACGCGGGTATGGGGATCCGTTCGAAGCCGCTGGAGCACCGGGAGCAAGTACGCGAGCGTCTTGCCAGTGCCCGTCCCCGACTCGACCACCACGTTGTGCCCCTCGAGAATCGGTCCGATTGCCGCGAGTTGTACGGCCGTGGGCTTGCTGATCCCGTCCTTTGCGAAGCCCGAGACTACCGCCGCGGTGAGTTCGAATCCCGCGACGCTCTGAAAACTAGAGGGCACTGAATGTTCCACGCCCCGCTATAGCACCGCTTGGTCCGGCCATGACTTGGCCGAGACGCGCTGCATTCGTGCCAATACCGGCGCCGCGGCTTGAATCAGGGCGGAAGGCCGCGCAGCGCTCGCGCCCCTCCGGCAGCCTACGAGCTCTGGTTTCAATCAGCCGCCCCTTAAACGAGTGTGCGGAATGGCGCCTTGGCTCCATTCCGCACACTGGGTCAGCGTTCGCAACGGCTAACGACCGCTACTTTGTTTCTATCTTCGTATCGCCGTCAGCCTTCTCGAGAATAATGAACTGGACGCGACGGTTGTTCTGACGCCCTTCATCCGTGTCATTGGTGTCAATCGGCTGATCTTGTCCAAAACCCTTGGATTCAAGACGCTTCTCCTCGACGCCAGCGTTGACCAGCCACTTCTTGACGGCAGCGGCACGCTTGTCCGACAAGGCCTTGTTCATGCCCTTGGCGCCTCGATTGTCCGTATGACCTTGAACCTGAATGCGCTTGATT
>JBLNFG010000631.1:0-3254 GCA_050263495.1 Myxococcales bacterium
GGGTCAGCTCGAGTTTCTCGATCGACTCGTCGCTGCGGTTGGCACCTCCGACGCTGCACTCTAGTGGACGCCAATTGACGGTCGGCACCTCCGACGCTGCACTCTGGTGGACGCCAATTGACGGTTGGCGTTTCGAATCGCAGCCAATTGACACATCCGAGGCCGCACTCGAATCGCAGCCAATTGACGGTTGGCACCTCCGACGCTGCACTCTAAGGCGAAGCAAGCCGTCTGCCCGAAGACTGCTGCTCAGCAGAGGCCAACGGGGGATTCAGATCAGAGGTTGGTTGGTCCGTCGCGCATCTGAAACGAACGTGTTGCTCGCGCTGTGACCTCCCGTGGCCGTGAGCGCGCCCAATGGTCCGAGTGTTCATCGGAGCCCGCACGAAACAGTTGCGCGGTCTTTTTCTAGAAATTGAGGGAGTTTCTCAGCGCTCAGAGGCCCACAGAAAGCGTTAGTACCGTCATTCCGACTAGGACCAGTACCACGACGATCAAGCCAATCACTGGAAAACCTGAGTGCGGTTCGATCCGTGCGTGCTCGCGCTGTGTACCTAGTACGGCTTGGCTGCCTACCGTCTGATCCATCATATCGCTCGGTACCGTGTACGACCCCATGTGGGCTCCGTCGTCGGGTGGGGTGCCCACGCCCGCTGCAGGCTCGGGGTAGCTTACATCGCGTGTTGGACGGTCCATCGGAGGTCTCCTTGTGCGGTGGGTACGGGAATTCGCGGAACCGAGAGTGGGTTGCACCAAGCGCGCCATGGAACCGCGAGCCGCGTTTTGGAGCAAAACGACCGTCGTACTCAGTGCCACCTGCTGCAAGCCGCAGCATCTGCCGACGGAGGGCAGCATAAGTGCCGCGGCGTGTCACAGCGGCTCGTGGCGATGCGGTGGTTCTTTCCCATGATCGAACTCATAGAAAAACTCGTCGACAAACTCCCGGCTGGTGCCGTTGATGCTTCGGCGAATACGCCAGACGTCGAGTAGCAACATTCGTAAGAACAACCAATCGCCATATCGGTCGAACTTGCGGGCAGAGGTTAATAACGGAGTATCCCAGAGTGTCACGAAGGGCGCTGCACGACCCTTGCCCCACGTGCGCAGACGGCGAGCAAACTCGTAATCTTCTCCCATCAGCATGGCCTCATTGAACCCCCCTACGCGTTCGAACGTTTCTCGGGTGGTCCAGAAGGCGCCTGCCGACACTCGAGTGAGGAGCATTGAGAGGTGAAGTAGGGCCTCGGTAAAGGCAATTCCCCTGCTGCGGCGATCGATGCGAACGTCGACGCCTCCGCCCACTGCGCCGTTCGCGAGCTCCGCTAAAACACGAGCCAACATTAGTGGATGTACTCGGCTGTCTGCATCACAAGTCACGATGATATCGCCCCGGCACGCTTGCGCGCCCTGGTTGCGGACTCGAGCGAGGCACCGGCTACCATCGCTTACCGTGCGAGCCCCGGACTCAAGAGCAATCTGTTCCGTTGCATCGGTGCACCGGTTCAGCACAACCACCGTCTCGACGGGGATCGACACGTGACTCGCCGCGTCCCGGATCGCGCTCAAGCAAGGGCGAATGTAACATTCCTCGTTCCGAGCAGGCACGATGACAGAGATCAGCTCGAATTTTGGCATAGATGGCTTCCTTAAGCCGTTCGCTTCGGGAATAACGCCCCTCGCGGGAACCTATTCCACTCGCCCTTTTTTGATTGACCCCGCGTCGCGGTGCGTTGAGGATAGGTGCGGTCCATTTCTGGGGATGGAGGTTGTGCCGTGCGCGTCAGCGTTATCTACACCAATCGCAACACTTACCTGTGTCCGGCTCCAATCGGTGCACTGCACGTGGCCTCAACGCTTTCCGAGGCAGGTCATGACGTCCAGTTCCTCGACTTGATGCATGCCAAGAATCCGGAGCGGTTCCTGGAGCAGTCGCTCTGCTCGTACCAGCCTGAGCTGGTCTGTCTGTCGATCATGAAGGTCGACAATCCGCAGGCGTTCCACTTGGAGCAGCCCCTACCCGCCATCGCGAAGCTTGCGGAGACGGTTAAGCGAGTGAGCAATGTCCCGCTGTTGATCGGCGGCACAGCAGTTACCTCGTTCCCAGCGCAAATCCGACGGATGATGGGCGCTGAGTATGCGTTCGCCGGCGATGATGTGACCTTGATTGCACGATTTGTCGCTTCACTTGAAGCCGGGAAACCAGACTTTGGAATTCCGGGACTCGTATACGCGGACGAGCATGGCGAGCATCTCAATCCACCGGTGCTTGCCGGATACGCGAATACCCACTTCAACGGTATCGACCGGATCGAACTAAAGAAGTACCGCAAAGGCTACTATGACTGCGGCGTGTTGACCTGTAGTGGCTGTCCGCATGGTTGTTCGTTCTGCGATACGTATAAGACTTTTGGCGCGGTCCACATTCCTCGCGAGCCAAAGCTAATTGTTGACGAAATGATAGAGCTCGAGCGCCGACACAAAGCCAAGGCTGTGTTCCTGGTTAATGCAGGCATCAACTATCCCCTGGAGCACGGTAAAGAGATATTACGCAGACTGATTGAGGCCCGACTGAATCTCGCTTTCGCGTGCATTATCGAACCCGGCCCCTTTGACGCCGAAATGGCCAAACTCCTTTATCGCGCGAACTGCAACGGCGCGATGATTTTTGGCACCAGTCTAGACGATCGCGTGCTTGAGCGTAACCAACCACACTACCGTTCCGCCGATGTTCAACGGATTGCCGGAATGCTCCGGGACGCACACGTACCCGTCCTACTCGGGTTGATGTTTGGTGGCATGGGCGAGTGTGTCTCCGGTGTCAAAGCGTCACTCGAAATGGCTCACGGCCTGCGCCCAGAGATGATGATCTGCGGGGTTGGGTTTCGGATACAATCTTGTACGCCGCTACATGCCGAGGCGGTTCGCCTCGGTCAGATTGACGCGCTAGACGACTGCTTCGCACCGAAGTTTTTCGCACCCGAACAGGCCACGCTGCAAGAAATTCGCGAAACGGTGCAGCAGTTCATCCGTCGTCATCCGGCCATCGCCCTGCGCATGGTGGGCTACGTCTTGCGAGCTACGCGGGAAGGTATGTTCGGCCGTTCCGGGCGATTCAAGGCGGACTAGCTCAGAAAAGCGTGCGAAATTGAGCGATAACCAGCCGGCGCGTTCCGGCGTTGCGCGACCCGGATTAGCCATGCAGTGAGCAGAGCCGGGCGACGCGGCGAACCCACGCGCCGCGATGCTTTGGTTCG
>JBLNFG010000632.1:0-5813 GCA_050263495.1 Myxococcales bacterium
CGGCGACATCTCTCGGCGCGTGACGTCGTTCGAAACACGACGCTGGGACGCGACGCACTAACCAAATCAGGAGGGGCACCGCGCAGCACGAATGCCCGTCTCGGCATCGCACCGAAAGAGGATTCGAGCGGAGCGCCGCTGAGTAACGGCGCCCCGGCGTCGTCGCTTACGACTGATTGGTGGTGTCCACGCAGGCCCAGGTCTCGTAGAACGCGGGCAGCATGTACGATGGATCCGTGTAGTTTACGTTCGTGAGGAACTTCACTAACTTGGTGCCCAGACGTACTCAAAACTAACCTGCTCGTTAGTATTGAGACTGCCCGAAGCGGCAGCCCGAAGCGCATGGCGTCAAGTGCGGGATTCTGGCGCTTCCGTGTCCGGAGCGTCGTGAGCCGCGACGGGCTTTGACTCGTCGAGTCTGTACACAGAGTGCGCCACGCTTAGTAGGGGTAAGCCTAGCCCGTTGAGGGATTCGGCCGCACCTACGAAGAACAGACCATGGGGCTCGAGGTACTGCAGCAGATGCCGCACGACGCGGTCCTGGGTTGCTCGATCGAAGTAGATGAGCAGGTTTCGGCAAAAGATCACGTCGAAACGCGTGTGAATCTCCCACTGCGGCAAGACGAGATTCTGTTGGAACAGATGGACATGCTCGCGCAGATCACGCCGTATCCGATACACACGCGAGTACTCGTCATGTCCCTGAACGAACATCCTTCCTCGCCACAGCGGTTCGACGAGCTCTACAGAGCTTTCGTCGTAGACCGCGCGCCGAGCGCTACCCAGCACCGCTGTATCGATGTCGCTGGCCGCGACTTGAGACAAGATCCACTCTCGTTTGGATAACCACGCCTGCAGAACGGCGGCTATCGAATACGGCTCTTCTCCCGTCGAAGCAGCGGTGCACCAGATGCGCAGCCCACGCGCCTTCGCCTTCTCCACTCGCGGGGTAGGCTGGCCAATCCATCGATACAAGATCTCGAAGTGTTCTGGCTCGCGGAAGAACTCCGTCTTGTTCGTAGTAACGGCATTGACTAGCTCCTGATACTCGGAGAGCTCGACGCCAAATCGGGATACGAATTGGAAGTAGTCACGAAAGCTTCTCGATCCGGTGGCACTCAGACGTTTGCGCAGGCGTGAGGCCAAGAAGACGCGCTTGGCCTCTGACAGCCGAATGCCAGCCACATGGTGGACGAGCGCCCGCAAGTCCTGCCACTCCGACTCAGTCATCCGAATTTGAGATACGTCGCCGCGCGAGGCAGGGGGCGAGCTAGCCACGTTGGCTACACCTCTTCAAACGCCTTATCGAGCTCTCGATCACTCTCCGCCCAAGACTCCTGAGCCTTGCCGTTTCCTCGTCCCTGCCCGACAGGGAGTGGCGGTGGCACGGCACCAGGTCCGGTTCGGCGTCCACCCGGAACCCCTCTCCGCCCAGGGGCGCGAGGACGTGGCGCATTGCGCAGGGAAGGTCGAGTGACAACGCGCGGGCTGGAGAGCTGCTCCTCAACATATTGGGAGACCTCTTGAGTGAGGTGGAATTGATCGACCACCTCTTTCAGTCGATCCGCCTGCGAGGCCAGTCCATCCGTCGTCCCAGAGAGTTGCTCTGTTTGCGCAGCATTAGCCTGCGTCACCTGGTCCATCTGAGATACGGCCTTGTTTACCTGATCGATTCCCGACGACTGTTCCCTAGATGCAGCCGCAATCTCTCCTACGAAGTCAGTGACACGCTTTACGGAACTCAGTATTTCCGTCAACGCAGTACCCGAGGTCTCTACCAGGCGATAACCGGACTCGACCTTGGAGGCAGAGTCTTCGATTAGCGTCTTGATTTCCTTTGCCGCAGTCGCGGATCGTTCGGCCAGGCTTCTGACCTCCGAAGCAACTACCGCAAACCCTCGACCTTGTTCGCCGGCGCGCGCCGCCTCAACTGCTGCATTGATGGCCAGAATGTTCGTCTGGAACGCAATCTCGTCAATCGTCGTGGTGATGTCGGCAATCTTGCGCGAGGAGACGTGCACCTCTTTCATTGCTCCGACCGCTTCACTGGCAATGCGGCCACCCTTCTCGGCGGCTTCACGGGAAGCCGTCGCCAATTGCGCCGCCTGTTGCGCGCTCTCAGCGTTCTGCTTCACCGTCGAGGTGAGCTCTTCGAGCGTCGAGGCTGTCTCCTCAATGCTAGCTGCCTGCTCCTGAGCCCCACTCGCGATCTCTTCGGTCGCCGCAGCAAGCTCACGTGAAGCGCGCGCCACTTGGGTAGCAATATGTGCGGCTTCGGTCAGCGCCTTTCCGAACCAACGCGCGAAATACAGCCCAACGATCACACCCAAGGCGACGGCAATGGCGGTAACGAACAGGGCAATGTTGCGGGAGGTGTTGTACAACTGAGCAGCGCTATCACGCGTTTGTGAGCCAACCACTTCCTTACGCTTGCAGACGTCGGTGAACAGTTCGTCGGCTTTCCAACCGTGGGCCTGATATGCATTCAGAACGTCTAGCGCCTCTTGCTTCTTTCCTTGAAGGCACAAAGCGACGGTCTCGCGCACACCTTCCATGTACTTCTCGACCTCGACTCGCGCGAACTCGGTGTTGCGCCGCCCCTCGTCGGTCGCCATATTCTTGGCGGCTCGAGCGAGACTCTCGCGCATAGTTTCGTAGCTGGACTCGATCTTTCGCTTGGTCTCGCGCACGGCGTTCTCGTCCTTGTCGAGAATCGCTTGGCGCACGGACCGCGCAATAATGAACATGTGCACGTTCGCCTGCCGTACGTCCGCAAGGCCGCGGAAGTCTCGTTCGAACAGCACATCCAAGTTGTCGTTCAGGCGACTCGCATTCGAGAGCCCGACATAACCAACGGCGACGGTGAACGCGGTCATGAGCAGGAAACCCATGAGCAGTTTGGCTCGAGCACTCAGTCTTTCGAACGATTGCATTGCGGCTTTCCTTTCAACCAACGGCAGCGAGCGGCGCCTCTGCAGAGTCGAACTCCGTCGCCAATAAATGATCTAGATCGAGAATCAAGACCAGCTCTTGCGCTCGATAGAGAACCCCAGACACGAACGATAGATCTACGCGTTGTCCAAGGTCGGGTGGTGCTGCAATCTCATCGCTTGCGACGGTCAGCACCTTGGGCACCGCATCGGCGATTAGTCCAATCACCCGAGTGCGAACACTCACCACCAGAATGATGGCGAAACGCGAATCAGCATCCGTCGAGATACCAAAGCGCCGGCGCAAGTCGACGACCGGAACGATGGTGCCGCGCAAATTGATCACGCCACGGATATGGGCAGGCGCGTTGGGGATCGGAGTCGTCGCCGTGAGTGCACGAATCTCCTGCACCTTCAGGATCTCGATGGCAAACCGTTCTGGGCCGAGCGGAAAGCTGAGATATTGCGCTTCTTGACGTTCGAGCTTAGCGGCGTTCGCGCCGGCGAGAGTCTGATTGGCAATGCTGGTCATGGCTTTTCCATCCAATCTAGGCGGCCTTCCCTGCTTCTTGTCCTGTGCGGCGCGACCACGCCACGCGAACTAGTCCCGCAATATCGACGATGAATGCGACTCTGCCATCGCCGAGAATGGTGGCCCCCATAATCCCATCTACCTTTCGGTAGTGCGTTTCGATGTTCTTGACGACGACCTGCGCCTGTCCAATCAGGGCGTCCACGACGAGGCCAACGCGCTTTCCGTTTGCCTCAACCACGACCACCAACGCCTTCGAAGCATCGATGTTCCGGGAACGTAGGCCGAACCCCATCGCCAGATCGACAAGCGGCAGTGCAGATCCTCGGATCATGGCAACTGTACCTTCGCCCGCGACGGTCTTGACGGCTTCGGGCTTGGGTCGAAACGATTCATTGACTGCAAGCAGCGGCAAGACGTACACCTGCTGTTCGACGCGCAACAGCAGCCCGTCCATGATCGCCAGAGTGAGGGGAAGACGGATCTCGAATGTGGTGCCACGACTGGGTGCCGTGACAATCGAGATGGTGCCGTGAAGGGAGTCGATACAGCTGCTCACGACGTCCATACCGACCCCACGCCCTGAGAGCTCGGATACTCGCTCAGCCGTCGTAAACCCGGGCTCGAAAATCAGCGCGTGGACTTGTTGATCGGACAACGTTTCAGTTGGTGTAGTCAGGCCAATACTGTCTGCCTTCTCGCGAATTCGACGCGTATCGAGTCCGCGTCCGTTGTCTGAGACGGCAATCACGATCCCACCCGCGGCGTGATGCGCGGTCAGGCAAATCGCAGCAGGTTCCGTCTTGCCCTGGGCGCGCCGCTCTTCATCTGTTTCGAGGCCGTGGTCCAGCGCATTTCGCACCAGGTGGGTAATGGGATCCGCCAAGCGCTCAACCACGGCCTTATCGAGCTCCGTATCTTGGCCCTCGAGGTTTAGAACGACGGTCTTTCCTAAGCTCGCGGCGGTGTCGCGAACCATACGCGCGAAACGCCCGAACAATGTCGAGACGGGAACCATGCGAATTCCCATGACACGCGCCTGCAGCTCCTGCATGTTCCGTGTCATGACGCTGATCGCGTCTCGCAGCATGGGCGTCTCGGTCACCGATAGCGTGGACAACTGTTGCATCATCATCGACTGGGCGATCACTAGTTCGCCCACCAGATCGATAATCGCGTCGACTTTCTCCGACGTGACACGCAGTGTACTCGACTCTCCTGCGCTGGCTAAAGCCATGGCCGCCGCAGGATTCTTACGCCGTTCGACGGGCGCCACCGCATCTGGAGCAATCGTCACCGTACAGTCGTCTTCGTAAAAGACGAAAATATCTCGAATTGCCGCGTCGTCGGCACTTGTATGGAGCACCGCCGTCCATGCGACGTAACACCGCCGTGGCTCGAATGCGGAGAACCTAGGAACCCGAGAGAGATCACACACTACGCCTTCGAGCGTACCCAGCCGTTCGAGTTCGCGAAAGATCAACACTGGATCTAGGCAAGCTTGGAGGAACGTGTCTGCAGGCGCGATGGTGATTCGGAGTCGACGAACTTGAGCTGCTCGCTTCCGTTCGCTTGCGGGTGCGCCGGGGTCGCTCCCGGGACGCTGGCGTGGGATACGCTCGAGGATCATGCGCAAGCGAGTGGTGTCCGGCTCGAATGACTTTCCGGTTGGCTCCGCCTCAATCAAGCGCCGCAGGTCGTCCGTTGCCTTGAGCAAGGTAGTCACTACGTCGTCGGAGGCGACTAATCGGCCGTCACGCAAGGCATCGAGAATGGTTTCGATCCAGTGCGTGAAACCAGAGACATGGCTGAGCCCTATTGTTGCAGATGCACCTTTAATTGAATGGGCCGACCGAAACAGCACCTGGAGCACTTCGGCGTCCTTCGGCGTTTCTTCGAGCGCCAACAGCCCGCGCTCCATGGTCGCGAGGTGTTCTCTAGCTTCCTCGGTGAAGATCTGGCGCAGGAAATCTAGTTCCACGGTCATGGAATCGTGTTCCTTACAAACCGAACGTTCCTATGTCGGAGCCAAACCTCGACAGATTCTCTGACGCTGAGGGTCGCTGACACACGAATAGCTTCGGCGCAAACCGATGTGGCTCGCAGGCTTTGCATGGCTGGCTTGTGTCCGTTTTCCTGTAGGGCTAACGCGCAACCGGTCACGCTCGTGGCGGTGCGAATCCCGTCGATTCATCCAGAAGAATCCCCGACATTCCCAGTAGTCGCGCATCCCTGAGGATGGCCTCTGGCACGTGCTGCACGTTGAAGACCGCGCCGCAATGCTGTGCCTCAAGGCGCAGCGCTGCGATTACCTGAAGCAAAGCCGCATCGATATATTTTAGCCCAGTGCA
>JBLNFG010000633.1:0-4038 GCA_050263495.1 Myxococcales bacterium
ACTTCTGGAACATCGATTATGGTCGACGACAGAAAATAGATGCCTTCGCCGAATGGGAAGCAGCCTGGAGTCGACGCTGGGGCACACTTGTTGGGGTTCGTTCGGACAACATCAGCACCGACGCAGCCGCGGTTCAGGGCTACAATAACTCCTTCTCGGGCGTTTGGGTTCGCGACGCTCTCGCCTTCAATGGCCAGCCACGACAGCGTACCGATCGCAACTGGGACGTTACGGCACTGGCGCACTACGCACCACGCACGGATCTCGACTACGCCCTCGGCTTCGCAAGAAAATCGCGCGCCCCGAACCTCTATCACCGCTATGCGGGGTCAACCAACGCCATGGCGGCGTTGATGAACAATTTCTCGGGCGACGGCAATGGCTACATCGGGAACATTGATCTCGAACCCGAGGTAGCGCACACCATTAGCGTCACAGGCCGTTGGCATGACAAGCGCAGCCAGCGCTGGGAGCTCACCTTTAGGGAATACTACACTTACGTTCACGACTACATTGATGCCACACGATGCGATGAAGGCCACTGTGGAACCGCCAACTCTGGAGCGAGCGGCTTTGTGTTGCTGCAGTACGTCAATCAGAACGCGGAACTCCATGGGTTCGACCTCAGTGGTAAGGCGCTTCTCGTACGTTCGGGGACGTTTGGATCACTCGCGACGAACGGAGTCATGAGTTACGTTCGGGGACGCAGTCTTTCGACGGGAGAGAACCTCTACAACATCATGCCCTTCAACCTGAAGCTGCGGTTGAGTCACGCCTATCACCGGTGGACCACAGAGGTGGAACTTCAATCAGTTGCTGACAAAAGCCAAGTGTCCCGGATCCGCCACGAGATCCCAACGGACGGCTACTGGCTCGTCAGTTTGCGTGGGGGATATCGCTGGGCGAGCACACGGTTCGACGCCGCGGTAGAGAACGTTTTCGACCGTTTCTACTCAGCTCCATTGAGCGGAGCCTACGTCGCACAAGGTTCCACCATGACGACCAGCGGAGTCCCCTGGGGCGTGGCAGTGCCGGGGAAGGGACGCTCGTTCAACCTTTCGTTCACGTACGTGTTCTGACGCAGGCACCCAATCCGCTCTGATCTACTGCTACCTATGGTGCAAGAATTCGGCGCTAGCGCTTGGAAGGATTTCCATTTTTTGTTGGTACGGCCGCCATCTGAAGTGAGCGCCCAGCGATTCAGCAACTGATCGGCATTCGGCTTCGTCGAGCTCTGCCACGCCAACGAAGCTGACCGTGACTTCTGGCAACTGTTGCACGGCCAAACGAATGAAGTCTCGCGCAGCGTGCCAAGCTGCTTCACCGTAACGATTCGGGCAGATGCGAGCGTATGTGGCAGCGTCAGTGGCATTAAGGGACACGCTGATCGCGTCCAGACCGCTACGAGACAGCTCTGGCACGACATCCCGCTGCTCACGCAAGTTAGCCAGGCCATCGGTATCCAACCGCACACGCCTAACGCCCGCTCGCTTGAGCCGCTGGGTAAGGTCGATGAGCACATCGAAGCGCCGCGTTGACTCGCCGAACCCAGTGAATACCACCTCCGAATGTTGCTGCAGTCCTACGCTGAGTGCAGCATTCCAAACCTCGTTGGCAGTTGGATTCTTTGCCAATCGCATGTCGAAGCCACCAATCGTCCAATCGTTGTCGCGAACCTTGGGACAAAACTGGCAAGATAACGTGCAGGCGTTAGTGATGTTGAGGTAAAGCGCGCTGCCGAGAACGTATGCTAGGTTTTCTGAAGCAGCGGCCATGTCGTCTCCAAGTCCAAGATACGCGCGACTTGCAGGTCGCATTCTATAGTCTGAGTGTCAACCACCAACTATTCCCGAATCATCGCCATGAATTTCGCCCCGCAGCGGTGGCATGCGGAAAAGGGCTTCTCGCGTCGCCGCTCGCGGAACTTGCACGCTCGCTCGCTATTCCAAAGCTGTGCGAGCGTCGCGTCAAGTACGTTGCCTATGGAGTAGTCCGGGAAGTCAACGCAGAAGTTGGCTTCACCCGTTGGTTGAATATCGATGAGCCGCTCGGCATTGTAGCAAGGGTCACGCCGAACCGGTGTAACCGGATCGCGAAACCAGGTGCAGTACTCTTCCTCAGTCAGCGGCAGGTAGGGATAGTCGCTGAGCCCACGAAGGCCGTTTCGATAGTTCCGAAGCTGCTCACAGAACGTTGCCACATCGACGCCAGAAGTCTCATGACAGAAACCTCGCCAGGAATAGGCGCAACAGCCAAATTCCTGTTCGAGCTCACGCTCGTAGTCGCGTCCAAGGGCTTCTGGAACGTAATAGCAAGGCACGATGCAGAGGCTTTCGATTCCGAGCGAGCGGGCGACGTCGGGCATGGCGCCGAGATCGCGGTAGGACCATTGGCTAATCGTGAAGGTGATGGACTTGCTGATCGTCTTTCCGCGCCGGAGCTCACTCTCCTTCAGGGTTGCGAGTCCGTGAGCGATCTTCTGGAAGCAACCGCGAACGCCGCGTACCATGTCGTGAGTCGGCTCGGTTCCGTCGACGGAAACTGTCACATGGATGTTGCCGATCCGGACCAGATCGTCTGAAACGTCGGCCAAGTGCATGCCATTCGAGTCGATGCTCGTGAAAATCCCCTTCGAGCCGATGTACTCGACGAGTTCGACGATCCCCCGAAGGAGCAAAGGCTCCCCACCGCGGATCAGAATCATGCCGATGCCATGATCTGCCGCCTCGTCCACGAGACGTTTCCAGTCGTTGATGGTCAGGACGGCCTTCGGCCGACTTACGCTATTGCGAACGTACCCGCGCTCGCTCCACTGGCCGCACATACGACAGCGAAGCTCACACGCATTGGTGACGGTGAAAGAGAGGTAGCTCGGAAAGTCCATGGATCCTCGCGGAGCGAACGTTACCATCGCGGGCTGGGTTAGGTCTAGCGCGAGAAAAGACTGCGCCAGCTCGGATGAGGATGGAGCTAAGCTTCGCACATGATTGTTGGAGTCCCAAAAGAGATCAAGAGCCACGAATATCGCGCCGGGATGCTGCCTGTCGGCGTCGAGGAGCTGACACGCGCGGGCCATCGAGTTTTGGTTCAGCGTAGCGCCGGCCTTGGCAGCGGGCTCCGCGACTCCGACTACGAGAGCAGCGGGGCCATCATCGTCGACGACGCCGAAGAGGTGTTTGCCCGAGCTGACCTGGTGGTGAAGGTTAAAGAGCCTCAGTCTAGTGAGATTGCGTTGCTCCGTGAGGGGCAATTGGTGTTCACCTACTTTCACTTTGCGGCAAGCGAGGCGCTTACGCGCGGCGTGCTCGCTTCCGGGGCGACGGCGATCGCCTACGAGACGCTGCAGGATGCCCGTGGAACGCTCTGCCTGCTGACCCCGATGAGCGAGGTTGCCGGCAGAATGAGTATCCAGCAAGGCGCAAAATACCTGGAGCGGCCCCAAGAAGGTCGAGGGATCTTGTTGGGCGGTGTGCCGGGCGTCGAACCCGCACACATCACGATTCTTGGCGGCGGCGTGGTCGGTACTCAGGCCGCTAGAATTGCCGCTGGCTTCGGTGCGTCGGTCTGCGTACTTGACACCAACCTGGAACGCCTGCGCTATTTGGACGACATCATGCCAAACAACGTGACGACGCTCTTCAGCGATCGTCACACCATCCTCGACCAGCTCGGCAAGGCTGATCTGGTGATCGGAGCGGTTCTGGTCCGCGGCGCGCGTGCACCCCGGCTAGTCAAAAAAGAGGATCTCAAGGCGATGAAGCCAGGCGCCGTAGTCGTCGACGTGGCGGTGGATCAGGGTGGATGCTTCGAGACGACCCACGCGACTACGCATGGTGAGCCAACTTACGTCATCGACGACATCGTTCACTACGCCGTCGCCAACATGCCCGGAGCCGTTGGTCGCACGAGCACCTACGCCCTTTGCAACGCCACTCTGCCTTACGTGCTTCATATTGCGAATCACGGCCTCGCTGCGGCTGCAGACCAGAACCCGAATATCACCAGTGCAATCAATGTGCATCGCGGACAGGTCACCCA
>JBLNFG010000634.1:0-3675 GCA_050263495.1 Myxococcales bacterium
GGAGGGTGCTGGGACGAGCTTTGCTTTTCCGACCCAGACCATCGACCTTGGCTCGAACCCTCGAGAGCTCGGCGCCCCTCACGAAAAGGGTGCTGACTGTTCGAACGTTGCCAATCGCCAAAACGATGCGAAAGGAACAACGACGCGTGGCGCGTGACGGACGAACGTTGCGCGTGGTGCATCGACCAATCGCCGAGGTATTGCGAGTGAAACAGCGACGCGTGGCGCGTAAGGGACGAACATTGCGCGCGGTGAAGAGCGTTGCCCACCCGCCGTGGCGTCGCACCGCGGACACCAAGTTGGGCTGCGAATCCTGATCGGTTGCGTGGCCTGGATCGGAACTGGTGATCGATTCTTTGCTTAATTGAAATCGTTGCAGGCACCACCCTGTACGGCTTACCTGCGGCCCCCGCAGCTGATTGCGGCGCAGTGGACAATCCGTGCGCGCTGGACGTCCTCTGGGACGCCAAGGCTGCGAACGGCACGGCGCTTTCAGAGGGCCAGCGCGAGGGGGTCTGCGCGGCTGCGGACGTCCTCGGTGCCGCGGCGGCAGAGCCTCCCGGACCGAGCAATCCGTTGGATGGCACCCCTGAAGTCATCGTGGTTGCGAATGGCTACCTGCTCGTCCTTGAATCGACGACAGGCAAGCTGTTGCGCCAGATGAATCTTCAGGACGGTACGACCTCCACCTTCAACTGTGCCGCAGAACCGGTCAACTGTGTCAGTGGCGGAGCACCGAACGTCGACGATTTCGACGGCGACGGGTTTCCCGAGGTCGCGACTGCGATGCAGTACTTCTACCAGGTGGTGGACTTCCAAGCCGCCGACACACAGTACTGCCCACTCTGGCCCAATCGCATGGATGCCGCCGGTGCGCCGCCCCAAACCAATCCAGTGCGCAATCCGGGCGGGCTGGATGCGAATGCGACCTGTAAAGCGAACACGGACTGCAATCCTGGAGCGGTCTGCAACACCAAGATCGGTCGCTGCGTTTGCCTACAAAGTGGCTGGAAGCGCAACACCGAGGATGATTCAAGCGCGGTCACCTCATCGAGTGTCTTCGATTTCAACGGAGATGGTGCCGCAGAGGTCGTGTACTCCGACGAGTGCTATTTCCGCGTCTACGACGGAACGAACGGCGCGGTCTATCTTCAGCTGCCGGCCGTTAACCGGACACTGACCGACAATCCCGTGGTTGCGGATGTCGACAACGACGGCAATGCCGAGATTATCGCGGTCCAAAACAATAACGAACGGCAGTGCGGAGCGTCGACCCTCAACAAGTGGCCTCTTGGTACCGGTACGGTGACGCGGGACTCACTTCCGAATGGAATCGAGGTATTTGGCGATCAGAGCGACACCTGGGTGGCCGCGCGCCGAGTCTGGAATCAACACGCTTATCACGTGACGAACGTGCTCGAGAGCGGCGCCGTTCCTGCGCATGAGCCCGAAAGCTGGAAGACGTGGAACGGTCGCTTCTACAATACCTATCGCTCGCAGCCGCGGAACTATGATGTTGCGCCCGATCTCGTTGCTGCGGGTATTCAGGTATTTTCGCCCAATGTCGCCTGCGGCACGCTCTCGAACGAAATCCTCGTCACGGTCCTGGTGAAGAACCAAGGCGATTTGCGGGTTGGTCCCGGTGTGGTTCTACAATACTTCGGCGTATGGCCCGGTTCGCCTGAGCCCATCACCGTTCCGCTCTTGGACGAGGCTGGACAGCCTATTGCCGCGACCGTGACCAAGAATCTTGAGCCCGGCGCTTCTTTGCTCACCACTGCGATCCACTACAAGAGCGGCAATGCAGGACAGTCCGGCCTTCCCGAAGAGGTGCTGGTGAGCGTAGACGCTGAACAAAGTGCCATGGAGTGCGTGGAGACGAACAACACCATTCGCGGTTCGGTCAGTGCGGGCGAGGCTCTGGCCGATCTACGGCTAGTGCTGAATAAGGCCGCGGGCTGCGCACCGCCAACCATTGACTTTACCCTGTTCAACGAGGGTGCGCTTGCGGCAGCCAACGTCGTGGTGCGCGCATATGCCGGCGATCCCGCTGCGGGTGGCAGCATTCTAGGTGAGACGCTGTTGGCGGGGCCGATCGCACCCGGAGCGAGTGTCTCCGGGCAAATTGCTGGACCGCCCCTCAGCCGCGACATTCGCGTCTGGGGCCTTGCTGATCCGAGCAACCAGGTGCGCGAATGCAACGATGCTAACAACGTCGCGCAGGGGCCGGCGCTCGACTGCGAATCCAACATCTTGCTTTAGTGCCCTTGGTCGCGATCTCGCCTGGATATCTGTCAGCGCATGCTGCAAGGTACTGGCATGAAGCCACGTCAAGTCGCCGTTCTGGCGCTGCTCGCCGGATGCTGCGCCTGCGCATCCGCTCCGCCGCCTAAGACTGAAGTTGCGTCTGAGCCGAAGGTTGCCCAAGATTTGCCGAATTGGTGCAGTGGTGACAAGAAGAATTGCCTACCCGAACGCGATTTTGCCTCGAGACTGTGCAGCGGCCAGTACCTGGGCGCGGCGCTTTACCTCTTCCAAAAGCAGACTCCATGGCAGCGCCGTTGGGTGAAGTTGAAGGAAGGTCATCCCGCTATCAACGCTGAGGGAGGGCCGGCAGGCAAAGCTCTTCTCTTTGGTGAGGAACTGCTCGTGATGTCAATCACCGAGCCCGCGGGAAGCGCCGCTGAAGGCCCCGCCGGCAAGCGCGGCAAGAAAGCAAAGAAACCTGATCCCGAGGTTCTCGCGCTGCGATGGGACGGCACTTGCGCATCGCTCAAGGCATCGAATCTCACGACCAAGCAACCCAAGTCGTGGATGCACCCGCTCGTGCGATGGGGGGACATCGATCTGTCGGTTCAGCGATCACTGCTGCGGGAACCGGCGATTGCTCAGGAGGTCAAGGGGTGGGAGAAGGCTTGCATCCACATCGCGACCTCGGAATGTGAGATTGCCAATGAAATGCTGTCGAACAGCATCGTGAATCACGTGCGTCGCGGCACCAAGCTGTCCACGCCGGACAAGCGCCCCTGAATCGCGACGAATGCCGGCGAGCGGCCGCGACCCAAACCGGGGACTCGTCGATTACTCAGGCACCTGCAGCGGGCTCTCGCCGACGAGGGCGAGCAGGTCGCCGTGCAGGATCTGATTCGACGCGAGAACGTGTCCAATTTCGTACCGCGGTGCGCCGCCGTCGAGTGACGTGATCGCGCCGCCCGCGGCCAGCACGATCGCTGCACCTGCCGCCACATCCCAAGCGTGGAGTGCCCGTTCCCAGTAGCCGTCGTAGGTACCGTCAGCGACGAAGCAAAGGTCGATGGATGCCGAGCCGCAGCGGCGCACGCCGCGCACGCGACGCTTTGCGCGCATGTACGCGTCGAAGTTGTTGTGTGGCGCTCGTTCGCGATTCGGGGGAAACCCGGTTGCTAAGAGCGCGTCGCCGAGCTGTGACGTATCACTGACGTGGCACGCTTCGCCGTTGCGGATTGCGACGTGGCCGCGGGCACCAGACCAAAACCATCCGAGCGCGGGCGCGACGACGGCTCCGGCCATGGCCTGTCCGTTTTGCATCGCACCAATGCTGACTGCAAAGAACGGATGACCGTGCACGAAGTTCGTCGTTCCGTCGAGGGGATCACAGTACCAACCGAGTTCTGAGCCCACACAACCGCCGCCTTC
>JBLNFG010000635.1:0-3771 GCA_050263495.1 Myxococcales bacterium
AAAGCTCACCAGGCGGATGTCGTCGGTCATTCGTCGTCCAAAGCCTTTGGGATCAAGCGGTGGCAAGGCTCGGTTCACAATGAGGCGCTCACCACGACGAGCGGCGTCGAACAGCACCATGCCCTCTTGACTCAACATCACGCTCCGAAACTCACCCTGATCGGACGGAGACGTTACCACTGCGAGCAACGACGCGTCGTCGCTGAAGGGAATGGCTGCCTCGACGATGCTGATGGCCTCGAAGCCACCTCGCGGAAACAGATTGCTGCATGCACGCGCCGTGGCGTTGGCGCGCTCCACCGTGGTCGGGACAATGCTCGTAGCCGCGCCGCCACAACCCAACAAAAACAGGACCACGGCGCTCATCCAGTCCCAAGCGCCGCTGCCGTGGATCGCACCAAGCCCCGCCTTCCATCGGCTGAAACGAACGAAAGGGTCTCGGACTGTCACTTGGGCAACTCGAACACGTGAGGCGGTAGTGGCTGATTGAGCCTGACGTGCTTCAGTTTGATCCGTGTCACGGAATCGGGCCCTTCCCAGATCTCGACACCATCTACGATACCGGGCGTGTTGGATAGCAGCACGTGCACGACTTGAATGTACTGCGCCAGCGACTTCTCACGGGGTCTGAGTTCGACGCGAGCGGGACTTCCCTGGACCAACTTGGCTTCAAAGACGGTCGATTGGCTAAAGTCACCGCGTAACCATTGCTCCAGCTGTTCAAGCACCCGTTGCACCGGCATCAACTTCGCTTCTGCTTCGGGCTCGAATTTGCCACCCCTCCACGTGACCCGCTTGATTCCCTGCTTATTCTTCACCAACACACTGCGAATCGGAGCGGAGTATTCCCACCGAAACTCGGCGGGCCGCCGGTAGTACAACCGCCCCTCCGAGCGAATCGGTCTCGATAGCATCTTGAGTTCCTTGGTCTGAGTGAACTCGGCCTCAATGCTCTGCACCTTGCGAGACTCCGCTTCGATAGCGGCAAAGCTGTCGGCCCATGACACTTGGGCCAGAAGCAGGCAAACCAAGGTCTTTGCTCCGATGAACATGGACTGGATCTAGCGCTGGTGGCGGACAAATCCAGACTGAAGCGTTGCCCCGGCCCGTCCCCCATCACGGCACCCAATGCACCGCGTGCCTGCAGCATGCGAACGTGTGTTGGAGAAAGCAGACTCCATACTGCGCCCCCCTGCGCACCAAGCTGGCTGGAGTTGGTCAGTTCGACCTCGTGTCCGGCATTTCCAGAGGATTTGGCCTTTACGGCGAAACAACGCTGGGCAGTCGCAGCGGGATCGATCCAAGATGCGGCCGTGCCCGAACTGCTCCCCCTTGACACCTTCATTTTCGACTTTGATGGCACCCTGGTCGATTCGATGCACCACGCACTCGCGTGCTTCAATGAGAGCGCGCACCGGTACGGTCTTCCACAAGTTTCGCCGGAAGAGTTGCCCAAGCTGCGGCGCCTTGGGCCCAAGGACGCAATCTCCGAATACGGGGTGCCGCTCTGGAAAATCCCGATGTTGGTGCAGGCAGTGCGCGCAGGGTTGCGGTCACGCATGCAGGAACTCGAACCATTCCCGGGCATCAAGGATTTCCTGCACGCACTGAAGACAGTGCGCAAGGCGCGCTGCCTGCTGCTCACCTCGAACTCACGCGATAACGTCGAGGCATTTCTTGCGCGTCACGAGATCGCGGTGTTCGAACACTTGAGCTGCGGCACGAGCATGTTTGGCAAAGGCGCGCGGTTGCGCAAGCTCGCCGAACGGGCTCGCCTCAATCCCGAAACATCCGCGTACGTCGGCGACGAGGTGCGCGATATCGAAGCCGCAAGAAGCGCCGGTATCCGAAGCATCGCCGTGAGTTGGGGCTATGGCGATCGTCAGGCGTTGGCTTCTGAAAATCCCGATTTTCTGCTCGACGAACCGGCGCAGTTGCTCGCCCTGTGGGGGAAGTAACGCCTGCGTCGTGGCTGCGGTAGGCGTCGAGAATCGTCCCTCCAGCAGCCGTCGAGATCCTCAAGGCGCCGATTTGCGGGACAGCACCGGGCCGCGCAACCTTTGGTTGAATCGCGTTCGAGCGACGAATGGCGTCCGCTTACTTCTTCACTGTGCAGTCTTCGACGTCGGCAGCCATGACGTTCTGTTCCGCTTGAAACGCGCCGTCGGACGCCCACCGCACCGATACCTGTGGAACGTTGCCAAGCAGCCGCACGCGGCACTCTAAAGTAACCCGCGCGCTATCGTGCTTGTTCATCGCTTCACTGAGCCAAACCGCAACGCCTTTGGATTCGAACACGCCACTCAACAACAGCAATTCGCGGCCCACGGTCACGTAAGGACGCAAAGGGCGTTGCGTGGAAACGGGCTGGAACGAACCGTCAAAGCCACAGCGCTTCCCCTCGAGTACCTGGGCCAGCGCGCAGTCGAGATTGCGCGCATCCTGAGGCACTACGGTAATAAGGAACGCGGCCGACTTTCCCATGCCAAGCAGAGAGCCGCGTCCAAACAGCACTAATGCCGCACTCAACCCGATGGCACCAAGTGCCACCCACCACTGCTTTGTCTGCTGATGGCCGCTCTTCATCGGAGACTCCTAATCATGCTCAAAGGTTCTGAAATCCACACCCGCTCGGCTTTCATTCGTTAGTGCCAACTGTTGAGGAAGAGACGCAGGGAGAGCGCATCGGAGCTGATGGGCATGTAGCCCCAGAGTGGAGCGTAAAATGCGGCCACCAATAGGACGAGCACGGCAAAGTAAAAGACCCGGTTCGGCTGCTGTTGCTCGTACCAGCCAAGGAAGCCGCTGAGCAATACGACCAACGGCGCGTAGGCGGGAAGGAAATGGTAAATGTACGAATCGCGGTGCGTCAGAATCCACGGGGCAAGAAAGCCGATTGCACCGAGTAAAACCGCTATCACCGCCGGGCCGTTGCCGATCACGAACCTAGTTACGGTGGTCTGGGCCGTGGACGTGTCCTCGCCATCACTCGCGATGCTCTCGCCAAGTTTCAGAACGCGTCCCCAACCCAGCCGTGACACGACCACCAGCGAGGCGACGGCAAGAGCGACCGAACTCCACCACGTAGCTAGATTACCGAGTGTGGTTAGGGCTCGGACGGCGCCATGCTTTTCGTAGATGCCTAAGAGCAGTGGGCGCTTCGGAAGAAACCAGGTAGACCAACCGGACGTCGCTGGATTCTTCATGTCCGTGAGGTCGGAGTGATGTTTCAACAAGCGTTGAGTGTCCGCAAACACGTCGAGCACGCCGCTTGGCTTGCCGGTGATGTTGAGCCCGATCCCGTAGGTCGAGACGTAAACGAAGGCAGCAACCAGCCCCATTCCAGTGAGGGCCGTCAGTTTCTGTTTGGACCGTTGCTTCGAAATGGCAACGGCGAAGAGCAGCGGAAGCAGCACACCAATTCCACTGAACTTGACGCTCGCGGCAAAGCCCAAGATAGCACCCGCAATGCAGCCCCACGTGAGCGAGACCTCGAACCCGACGAGCAGCAGCGCCGCCAAGGAGGCCATCACCAAGAATCCGTCTAGTAACGCTGCGCGTGAGTACGCGATCAGAAACCCGTCCGCAGCGAGCAACGCCGCGGCAAGACTTGCCGACCACTTGGCGCGAAACAGCCGATGCGCGGCGCCAGCGCCGAGCCCGATCGTCAGCAACCCAGCGATCAGCGCGGGAAGGCGAAATCCCACCGAGTTGTCACCCAGAGCACTGATGCCGGTTACGATCAGTAGCTTGCCAAGCGGTGGGTGATCG
>JBLNFG010000636.1:0-8357 GCA_050263495.1 Myxococcales bacterium
GACTGCGGCCCTGCTCGGTGCGGCACAGCAGGCAGCGGCGCAAACCGTCCTGACCGCGCCGGACCTCGTCGCGCCGGAACTCGTCGCGCCGGAACTCGTCCGGTCGCAAACCGTTGTGAGCGCGCCGGGGCCCGTCGCGTCGTCGTCGGAAGCGGCAGCGGCCGAGCAGGGATTGTCGAGTACGGTCGTGATCGCGCCGGAGCCCGTCGTGTCGTCGCCTGACGCGTCGGAAACGGCAGCGGCCGAGCAGGGATTGTCGAGTACGGTCGTGATCGCGCCGGACGCCGGTGTCTCTCCCGAGCGTTCTGCACAGGCCGTATCCGAGCCGTCGCGTGCCCTGGCGTCTGAAGACGAGCAAGAAGGGGCAACGTCCAGCTCGCGACCCTCGTCCTACCCTTCAGCGGACCATGATGTTCAGTTCACGATTTATCGTCCGGAGTCCATCCCCCCCGAGGTCTGGCGGAAGCTCGTCGTCTTCGTTCACAAAACCCGGGCAGAGACGCCAGAAGATCCCGATCCTGTCCAGACCGTTGCCGAATTGGCCCAACGCCTGTTGGGGGAGACTATGGCGGAGTATCAGCCCACTCATCAAGATGGGCCGTCGGCAATCCCGCATGAGACGGAGATCAGCCTCGTTCCTTACGCGAGTGGCGTCGAGTTCAATCCGCGGGAACAGCGGTTCGCCTGGTTAGAGCCTGTGCATCACAGCGAGTTTCGAATGCTGGCGCGCGCAGAGCTCGACGGACAGACCATTCATGGTGGCGTTCGAGCATTCATTGGCATTCTGCTCGTCGCTGACGTGCCGCTGCGGATCGAAGTATCGTCAACCGCACCGGAAGAACCGCATCAGTCCGTTACTGCTGGTCTGCTGCGACGCGTGTTTCCCTCGTATTCGCATGCTGACCCGGCCATTGTGGCACTGTGCGAGAGATGTGCGGAAGTACTTGGGTTGCACTACCTGCGTGACGTACGAACGCTGCGTGCTGGGGAGCACTGGAGTGCTCGACTCGCCGAGCGAATTCGCGAGGCAAACGTGTTCCAGTTGTTCTGGTCCACGAACTCGATGCGGTCCCCCTATGTTCGCGCCGAATGGGAGCAGGCGCTGGAGCTTGGGAAGCGGGTCTGTCCCGTCTATTGGGAGACGCCGTTTCCCGAGGCTCCGAACGAAGATCTTCCGCCGAGCGCGCTACGAGCTCTGCACTTCGTCGATCTGAGCGGTCAGCGCCAGTCGCGAGAGATCAGGTCCAAAGACGGGCCGGAGCTCTTGGCAGCAACGCTGCACTCTGAGGCCCCGCCCGGGATTCCACCGACAGTGGCTGGTGAGGAGAGTCGTGCCGACGCGAACCGAACCCCCTCTCTATCTCCGTCCTTTGACGCAACGCCTGCGAACACTCCTCGTGCAGAGGAGGAAGACCTAGCGGACCTCGCTGCCTACCTTCCAAGGCATAGCAGTTGGTGGTACGTCATCGCGTTTGTCTGTATCGCAACACTCGTCGCGGTACTCCTCTACTTCGTCGTTGCAGCAGGCTGAGCCGCAACCCCTAAATGCACTACTTACTCTGCGGGATGCGCCGCTTGGCGAAATGTTGCGTCGCGCCGCCGGGCGCGGATCGCCTTGAGCACGGTAATAACCGTGACTACGGCGATGAGAATCAACATTCCATGTTCAGCGTGTCGCACTTGGGCAATTGCCCACTCGATGTTCGAGCCCCAATGCCACCCCGCGTAGACAAAGAACGGAACCGAGATCATCGCGGCCAGACCGTCATAGGTTAAGAACCGCAGATAGGGCGTTCCAAGCGAACCGGCTGTGAAGTAGCCGACCGATCGGATGCCGGGCATGAAGCGCGCCGCGAACAGGATCTTTGGACCGTGTTGGTCCATGACTCTCCGCGCGCGATCCAATCGTGCAGGCGTCAACAACCAGCTGAACGGGCGTCTGCTAATAATGCTCAATCCATATCGACGCCCGATCCAGAACATGACGCCATCGCCACCCATGCAGCCGGCGAACCCCGCGAGCGTCGCCAAAAGCACACTAGCGTTGGGTCGCGCAGAGCCATCTGGCATTGGCAAGTACGTCAGATATCCCATCGTAAGCAGGGTGATATCTTCCGGCAGCGGCAGGCCAAGACCGCAAACCACGATCACCAAGAACCCGATCGCGTACACGGAAAGCCCGTCCAGCGACGCGAGCGCGAGGGTCAGTGTCGTGAAAAAGCCTTCCATAATTGCGAGGTGCGGCCCGTAACCTAGTCCACATTTACTACGTCTGCCAGTCAGGGAGAGTTTACGGGCCTGAGGGCGCCGAGTTTTCGCGATAAATGCAGACCCCGACCGGGCGCCAGGGCTCTGGCGAAGCGTCCGAAGTGTCGGCGCGCGGCCCTTGCCGGCACAGCGCTCAGCTAGGAATGGTCGAGTGCGGAGCACTACTATTAACGAGGTTCCGTTTAGAAGCGCCGGGCTTCGTGTTCGCGCCGAGCGCACCGAGCCAAAGCGACTCTGGAGACGGAGTCCCGCGCAGGAGCTGTCCATTACTTGGCCAGAGCGAAGCGGGGAGGGCGCCCAAGGCCGTATTCGCGCCGGACTAACCATCCTCAGCAGAACGGCCAGCATCCAATTACATCAACGCCACTGTCCAATGATGAGTGACGGCTGTTGAATCGAAACGTAGCGACTGCCCCCTCGAATCTTTAGAGTCGAGGCTACCAGCAACTCGCGTGCGAGGGCGCATGGGCCCAAGCCGGAAGGCGTGCGGGCCGTTGGTGCGGAGTTGACCGTGTTGGCACGAAATAGCCCGAGCCGGCGCTAAAAATCGCACTAAACGCGCCGCGCCGACGCATCAGCGTTGGCGGGGTTGCCGTGAGCACGCGCCGACTTGATCTCCTGGTTCGGCGCTCGTGCTGATTCGAGGTCAACGTGCGCCAACGCATGGGACATGCCACTCAGACACGGGGGCGAGGGAGACTTCAGATCCCCGTCGGAGCTCGTATCTCAAGGCAGAATCTGCTCGTAACTAAGCCAAATACCCCGGGCGTCACCGGTCGACGCAACGCGAAACCGTAGCGAGTGTGTCCCCGTGCGTCGCCGAAGGAAGGCGGATTGCGTGGCCATGCACCCGCCAAGGGAGCGAGTTGCGTGGCTGTGCACCGCCAAAGGAGCGAGTTGCGTGGCCATGCACCGCCTCAGGGACATAACAGCGTCGTTGCTCGGCCATGCCCCCGCCAAAGGAGCGAGTTGCGTGGCTGTGCACCGCCAAGGAAAAGCGAGTTGCGTGGCTGTGCACCTCCTAGGAGACACAACACCGTCGTTGCACGGCCGTGCACAATCGAAGGCTCGGCAGAGCAGCGACTGCGCCAACTCCGACAGCTCGAAATCGCCAAGAGGAAGCAGGCCGTCCAACGGAATCCGTGGGGAGAATAATAGTGCGCGACAAATCCAAGAAAACCCAGAAAAGGCGCGGCGTCACGCTAGGCGGCTGCCCCGCGGTGCACGATGCGGCTCATGAGCTGTGCGGTGGCCACTATCACCGCGGAGTCCAAGCCACGCGTCCAAGCTCGTGCCGAGTTGCACACGCGCTCAGTCGTTGGCGAACCCCGAACAGATTGATCGTCTTTCGACGAGATGGCTACCCCGTCGTGTGCTACCCCCATGGCGGTTCATCCTGCGACTCAGTCGTCGCGTGGCTCGCCTGCTGCGCGCGCTGCTGCAAATTAATGCGCGTCAGCGGCCAACGGATTTCTGATCTTTGAACCGCATTTCTTCTTCCAAATTTCTGCCGCAAAGTGAATTATTCGTGTGCTGTGAAACAGTAGATTTGGCTTGGTACGCGGCTGATAGGCCGCGGTTCTGAATGGGCGGAGGCAACAACATGTCGACTCGTTTTTACTTATTGGGTGGTACTCGGTCTCGAGCAGCTTCGCACGATCGCGGTTCACCGCTCGGGGTGTCTGCCTTACGTCACGTACGCTGGGAACGGGCGTTGATGTGGGCCCTGCTTACAACGGGCTGCGGCGGCAAGCCCGACCTGGTCTATGGCAGCGACGATAATCACACCACGGCGGGGGCCACGTCGTACTACGCACAGCCAAGTGGCGGCGCGAGTTCCATCGACTTCAAAGGTGGCTCGGCTGGAACGAGCGCAACCGAGGAACCCTCGATCTGCGGCAACGGCAAATTGGATCGTCGCGAGCTGTGTGACGACGGCAATACGAACAATAGCGACGGTTGCTCCGCAGACTGCACGCAGCAAGACCCACGCTACGATTGCTCACGTCCAGGTCAACCCTGCGTCAAGTGGGTAATCTGCGGTAATGGCACGATTGAAGGCGACGAGCAGTGTGACGATGCGAACACCGTTGCCGCCGATGGCTGCGCAGCGGATTGCTCCACGGTCGAAGCCGGGTTTGCGTGCGCGAAGCCAGGTAAGCCATGCGTCGCCTTGCCCAAATGCGGTAACGGGATTCGTGAGCGTGGGGAAGGCTGCGACGACGGGGAAGCTGTTCCGGACAGTGGCGACGGATGTTCTGCAACGTGCCAGCTGGAAACAGGCTTCATCTGTCAGATCCCAGGGCAAGCGTGCGTGAAGGAAGTGTGTGGCGACGGGCTGCGCACGCCGAGCGAGAAATGCGACGACAAGAACGCCATCTCCGGTGACGGCTGCTCGGAACACTGCGACATCGAAGCGGGTTGGCGCTGCACGGTTGTTGGCTGCTCTCCCGTTTGCGGAGACGGATTGATCGTCAAGGATGAGGAATGCGATGACGCGAATCGAATGACTGGCGACGGTTGCTCGGCTTCTTGTCGCAAAGAGCCGTTCTTCACCTGCGCCGGACAGCCTAGCCGCTGCAGTTCGAGCATCGCGTGCGGCAACAACGTGCGAGAGCCAGGCGAAATCTGTGATCCCCCAGGAAAAGACGGTTGTTCGTCGGGATGCAAAACCTTCTTGGCCGATGTCATCAATTCCGTGACTGAATGCGGAAACTCAGTGATCGAACGGGGAGAAACCTGCGACCCACCCGCCGTGGGTAGCGGCTGCTCTGCGGAGTGCACGGCAGAGCCGGGGTGGACCTGCCCAAGGCCTGCGTTGTGCAATCGCGTCCCCTTCTGCGGCGACGGCGTGGTCAATGGCGAAGAGGCCTGTGACGACGGAAACGTACTTGCCGGGGACGGTTGCGCGGCGTGCGGCGTCGAAGCGAACTGGAGTTGCTACGGCCTGGGGCCTTCCAAATGCGTTCCAGAGATCTGCGGTGACGGCATTCTCTCGCCCAAAGAACAATGCGATGACAAGAACGCCGTGGCAGGCGACGGCTGCAGTTCCTGTTCGATCGATCCTGGTTGGGTTTGTCCGATCGCGGGAACGGCGTGTCGCGCCCGGTGCGGCGACGGCAAGAAGTCCGGTCAAGAGAAGTGCGACGACGGCAACCTGAAGAACGGCGACGGCTGCAATTCCGGTTGTCGCATTGAGCCTGGCTTCGACTGCCCGCAAGAGAACAAACCGTGCGTCGCGTCCGCATGCCCCAATGGCAAGCCCGAACCAGGCGAATCGTGCGATGACGGTAACCGGATTGCCGGTGACGGATGCAGCCCCACGTGCCAGCTTGAACCAACGATCAAGCCAGGTCCCAGCCCCACCGTCGTGATGGTGTGCGGAGACGGCCTGCTCACGGAGCAAGAGGAGTGCGACGACGGCAACACGGATTCCGAAGACGGCTGCAGCAAGGAATGCAAAAAGGAAGAGGGCTTCAACTGCACCAGTGAGCTGAAGCTGCCGACCTCCGTCGATTTCCAGGTTACCTACCGCGATTTCAAGGCTGGTAACGCAAAGACGCCAGGCGGGCACCCCGACTTCCAGTACAGTCACCTCAAGCACGTAGCAGGCATCACCGGTGCTCCGTGCACCACCACGAACGCAGCCACCTGTGGCCGACTCGATGCTGAAGGTAAACCGGTGCTGCAGCTCACCAATAGTCGGTCAACGACGGGCATCCTGAACGCACAGACCTTCAGCTTGTTCTTCCGAGATAGCAATTCGAGTGGCATCACGGGACAGAATGGCCCAATCGTGATGACGCCGTTCAAACGAGTCCTCACGTTGCAGCAATCTGCCGCGGGTTCCGATGTCTATACCTTCAACGCCAACGGCGCGTTCTTCCCGTTAGCTCCGACTGAAGGTTACGGCGCAGTGGGTCAGGAAGTGGGGCTCTGTAACAACGGTGCGGGCGTACCCACACTGTCCAATTCACCACCCTGTGATACGGGCTGTGACGCCACTTGCCAAGCACGCAACTTCCACTTTACCACCGAGCTCCGGTACTTCTTCCAGTACCGTGGCGACGAGATGTTGACCTTCCGAGGCGACGATGACGTGTGGGTCTACATTAACGGCCGCTTGGCAGTGGACATTGGAGGCGTGCATCAAGAGGAATACGGTCGCGTGGTGCTTGGTGATGACGGCAGTCCCTCCGGAACCGACAGTGATTGCTCGGTCCACTCAGTCGCAACACTGCCCGCCGTTGGCACTTGTTATACGGACGCTGAGAAGGCGGACACCAGGGACGACCGGTTTGACCTGACTCGCGGCAAGGTTTACGAAATTGTGCTGTTTCACGCCGAGCGTCACACGAATCAGTCGAACTTCTTGCTGACTTTGTCCGGATTCTTGGCGCCGCGATCGCATTGCGACTCGATTTGCGGAGATGGCATCGTGGTGGCTGGCGAAGTCTGTGACGATGGCGCCAACAATCGAGACGGTGTTTCCGGAGCCTGCAACACTACCTGCACCAATCTCGCCTTTTGTGGTGATGGCGTCGTGCAAACGGGCGAGGTTTGCGACAACGGCAAGAACACGGATCTGTATGTCAGTGCTTCCAACCCAAGCGCTTGCGCGCCGGGTTGCGTGAATCCGCCAACCTGCGGTGACGGCAAGGTGCAAGGCGCGGAACAGTGCGACAATGGTCTGGCGAACAATGACGCCGGTTACGGCGCGAACAGTTGTACCAAGGCCTGCAAACTGGGCGGATATTGTGGCGACGGTGTTTTGAACGGCACGGAGCTTTGCGACGCAGGGGCGAAAAACGGAACGTCCTACGGCCCAGGGTCGTGTGGCTATGATTGCAAGTCAGGCCCCTACTACTGTGGTGATGGCGTGCGCAACGGCTCTGAAGAGTGCGATGAGGGTCCTACCGGCGGGGCTACCTGCGACAAAGATTGCAAGGTCGTGCCTTACTGTGGGGACGGCTTCATTAGTCCCGGCGAAAGCTGCGACTACGGACAATTCGCCTCGAGCGATTACGGTAGCTGCACGAAGCAGTGCCTCTGGTCTTCCCGCTGCGGCGACAAAGTGGTCGACGCTCCGCGTGAGGAGTGTGACGACGGCGCGGACAAGAACCTTGGCACGTACGGTGGGTGCACGGCAACGTGCAATCTGGGACCACGTTGTGGCGATGGTACGACGCAACCCGACCAAGGCGAAAAATGTGACAACGGTCTGAACGATGATGCCTACGAATATGCCTCGGGTGCTTGTGGGCCCAACTGTCAACGGCCCCCCTACTGCGGCGACGGCAATCTCATGGCCGGTTACGAGCTCTGCGACGCAGGCGCGAACAACAGTGATACGGCTTACGAAGGCTGCACCACCCGCTGCGAATGGGGTCCGTATTGTGGCGACGGCAAGATCGATCCCCAAGGTGGCGAGCTGTGCGACAGTGGCCGCGACAATCTGATTTACGGTCGCGACAGTTCCGGCTGCGGTTTCGACTGCAAACCAGCCCCATATTGCGGCGATGGTGAGCGCAACGGCCCGGAGCAGTGCGATCTGGGGACCCTACTCAACACCGGTGCCTACGGCACCTGCAACGCCGATTGCACGCTGTCACCGCGCTGCGGCGATTACAAGGTGCAAGCGAACGAGGAATGCGACGAAGGTCCGACGGGTGGCTTGAACTGCACGAGTACGTGCCACAGCCGCTCGACGATCCTGTGAGTCACGCGACGTAGCCCTGCCAGGACTTGGGCATCCGACGGGGCGCGAACGATAGGGTTCGCGCCCCGCGTCGTTTAAGCCAAAGACTATCTACTAAACGCCGCGCGGCAACGGGCTCGGGTTGCGACAATCGTTGCCGTCGAACAGGCGCGTCGCGGCTCCGACAATCGACGTCGCAGCCGAACAGGCGCGTCGCGGCTCCGACAATCGACGTCGCGGTCGAACACGCGCGTCGGCGCTCCGACAATCGACGTCGCAGTCGAACACACGCGTCGCGGCTCCGACAATCGACGTCGCAGTCGAACACGCGTCGCGGCTCCGACAATCGACGTCGCGGTCGAACACACGCGTCGGCGCTCCGACAATCGAC
>JBLNFG010000637.1:0-3696 GCA_050263495.1 Myxococcales bacterium
ATTGCTGCTGATCTTAGACCAGTTCGAGGAGTACTTCCTCTATCACCCGTTAGGTCACGAGTTTGAGAACGTGCTTGCAGATCTGGCAAACTCACCAGACCTTCCCGTAAATGTCCTGATCTCGATGCGTGAGGATAGCCTTGCAAGACTCGACCGCTTTAAGGGGAAGATTCCCAATCTATTTTCCAACTACTTAAGGGTAAAGCACCTGGAGCGTGAGTCTGCACGCAGTGCCATCGTAGAACCGGTGAATCGGTACCGGAAGCTGTATCCAGAGGAAGCGATCGATGTTGAACCGGACCTTGTCGAGAGAGTTCTGGATTCGGTCGCGAACGGCAAGGTACAGCTTGCCGATGCGGGGCGCGGTGTGGCACGTCCGCAACACGATCGAGTGGAAGCGCCGTACCTCCAACTCGTCATGACTCGACTGTGGGATGACGCGACAGCGCGGAAAGTACGGCGCATCACTCGCGATGACTTGCTGCGACTTGGCGGAGCGGAATGCGTCGTGCGCTCGCACCTCGAACGCGTTCTCAATCAGCTCAAGCCGGACGAGCAGCGGGTCGCCGCGGCAATCTTTCACTACCTCGTAACTCCAACTGGATCCAAGATTGCGTACAGCATCTCGGACCTTGCTGAACTGACCAGCGAGGCGAGTGACCTGGTTCAATTCGTGATCAACAGCCTGGAGAAGAACGAATGCCGCGTTCTCCGAGTGGCTGAGGGTGCATCAGGCTCGGAGCCGTCACCGCGGTACGAGATCTACCACGACGTGCTTGGTCGAGCGGTTCTCGAATGGCGGCGACAGTACCTGTTGCAGCGTGAGCGTGAGGAAGAAGAGGTGCAGGCACGGGAGGGGGCACGTCTACGTAAACGCCGTTTCGTCCGCAAGGCGACGTACGGGGCGCTGGTTGCACTCTTGGTTGCACTACTCATCTACACTGTGTATTCCGACCGACGCGCACGAGCTGCGTCTGCGCAGGCAGCGCTCGCGTCTGAGGTGGCGCAGCGCGCGTCTGAGCTGGCGCAGCGCGCCTCCGAAGAACGAAGCAAAGCGCAAGAGGCCCAGCGAAAGACCGAGGAGGCACTCACACTCGCACAACAGGCGGGCGCGTCTCTCGCCGAATCCCTGCGGTCGTGCAAGAGCGATGCGGCTACCGTCATGGGCGACCTACAACAGAAACTGGATCGCATTAAGAACCAGGTCGACTTAGCGAGAGTCGCCCAGGCCAATGCGGAACAGTACAGTCTCGAGGCCCAGAAACTTAGCGCCTCCGCGCCTGCAGCGGCTGCCCCGGCGGCGAAGAAGTGATTGCGTGGTTAGTCACCAAGCGACGTACGCACCCGCCCCGTCGCTGCGTCGCACAAACCAAATCTCTCAGAAATGCCGCAACATGACTCCTCCGTTGGCTTGCGTGGCGCTACGGAAGCCACGCAGCAACGTCGCCAAGTATTCTGGAGCTACGGCGAGGTAGTTGGAGCGCTTTGCGTGCGTCGCGCCGCTCAGGATCGCTGAACTTCGGTTCGCTCGGGTTTCTGGCTGCTCGCAACCGAGAGAGACGTTCTCGCTCACCAGCGGTGACGTGAAGGAAGGGGATGCGCTACCGCTCGACCAGCGCAGCTCGGGCGTGGGCCGCAAGGACATCCCACAGCTCCGTTGGGCGGGCGCTCCGGACGGCACCAAGAGCTACGCCGTCACGATGCTCGACATCGATGCCCCAACGCCGAGCGGCTTCTGGCACTTGGCGGTGGTGGGCTTTCCCGCCAGCGTGACTTCGCTGCCGCGCAACTGCTAAGGGACTACGGTGCTGTTGGGAGCAAAGCACTGATTACGCCATAGAACGACTTGCCGAGTGCCGCGTAGCCCGCGTCGTTTGGGTGCAGACCGTCGGCCATGTAAGCCGTCTTGTAGTTCGTGTTCTGAGCAAACACCTGATAGTTATCCAAGAAGACGACGTGCTTACCCGTAGCGGCTGCGGCTTCTGCTTTGCCTTTGATTGCCGTGTTGTACGCCTGAACACGGGTATTGGTGCTGTCCGTCGTTGTGGGGATAATCGCGGACACGACCAACAACGCCTCAGGGGCATCCTTCGTGATCTGGTCGATGAGACTCGCCAGTCGATTGGGCGCGTTGGCAATATCGTCATTGCCGTTAATATCGTTCGTCCCGATCTTTAGAATCACGATGTGCGGCTTCGAGCTCTTGATAGCGTTGTCGACAACTCCGGCTATCTGGGAAATCTTCCAGCCGCCGTGCCCTTCATGGTGTTGCGGGAAGGTTTTACCATCGACCGTGGCGGGACCATTCGTGAGTGTTCCGACGAACGTGAGGCTCTTCTTGTTCGTGTTCGCTTGACGGAAAAGCTCGATGCGATACCCACCCATGGGATTCCTACAGCAGCCTTCAGTAATGGAATCGCCGACGGGCATCACGTTGCAAACGGCTCCTGGCGTCGCTGGACATGGCATGAAACTGGTGCTCGCACTGGTTGTGCCACCCGTGGCGGCGGAACTACCACCCGTCGCCTTGGCACTCGTGCCACCGCTTTGAGCTCCCCCGGCGCCAGCTCCTCCAATTGCACTTGCGCCTCCAATATTGCTCTTTCCGCCCGTTGGATTGGCACCGCCCGTGCTCGACTTGCCGCCCGTGCTCGACTTGCCACCCCTGTTGGAGCTGGTGCCACCCCTGTTGGAGCTGGTGCCACCCGTGCTCGACTTGCCACCCGTTACGGCCTGGCCACCGGTTGTGGCAGCTTGTTCCGCGCCACCGGTAGCCTTGCCGCTGGTCGTTGAAGTGCCGCCAGCAGCACTCGTGGCCGCAGCCGAACGGCCGCCGGTGGTGGCCGTGGAGCCACTGCTCGCGAACGCGGTTCCCCCTGAACCAGAGCCTCCCACTTCGGTATCGCTACCGCCGGTATTAGCCGAACCGCCGAGTTGTGTTTCGCCGGGTGCCCCGTTGGACTCCGAGCTGCCGCAAGCCGGAAACGCAAGGGCCACCGTCAGTAAGAGGAAGTGGTTACTGCAGATCTTCATAGTGGCCACCTCAGAGAAGCACCGGAATGTCAGTCAACTCAGCGGGGTCACGCTTGGGGGCGATATTGCTACGTTTGCGTGACCGGCGATCGGAGTGCAGTGGCGGTAGCCCAGCGTTTCCGTCGCGCGGATTGCGTCGCATTGTATGTGGACGAGGGACACGCTCATTTTCAGTCGACCATGGAATATTCGAACAGTCGAGAATCTGGAGGGACTCTGGCGGCGTTGCCGCGAGGTGATCGGACCTTGTCGAGTTCCCGCCGGCACTCCGGAACGCGCTAGAGCGTTTGGTGAGCGGTCCCAATCGACGTTCGCGCCGCCGTCGTAACCGCGCCGCACCAACCAAATAGCTCGAAAAAAAAGCCGCGACTTGAACCCCAAGTCTGGTTTACGTGGAGCTACGGATGGCAACCCGGTCAATGTCGAGACCGAGCCCGCTGCGGCTCACGAAATGACAGGCGAGAGCGGCCTGAAATTGGTGGCACGATAGTCGTTGGATTTGACTTTGCGCGCATTAGCAGCCTTCGACTCAGCGAGTTTCGACGCGACCAACGCGACCAACGCGACCAACGCGACCAACGCGCCCAACGCGACCAACACGACCAACGCGACCACCCCGGCCACCCCCACCCACCACCCAGCGCTCACAACTCCAGCAAACAC
>JBLNFG010000638.1:0-4624 GCA_050263495.1 Myxococcales bacterium
CCGCGCAAGAGCCATCGGCGCGCCTAATTGTTCGCCCTTATTCGGATTTGCACCAACGGGAAAAAAGTCCTCGCCGGTCAAACACCCAATCTATGATGACAGTCGAACGATATTCAGCGACTATCGCTGCATGCTGCGTTTGGAACTCCCGAGGCGCGCCACCATCAACGAGAGCCCCCAGCTGACGAGGCTCGTCGGAGAGGCAGAGCGTGAGAAGGGCCCCGTTGAGTTCGACTGCAGCAAGATCGAAGCGTGGGGACCGTTTGGGATCGCTCTTCTTGCCTCGAGTCTCGTCGTTCGCGCCAGACTTGGCCGCGAGACGCATTTGGTTGAGCCAACCGACCCTGATGCCCTTGAAGGGCTGGAAGATACGGGCCTCATCCAGATTGCGAAAGGGGAGCCGGTGGGACTCGATGGGGCGCACGTTCGTTGGATCGAGCTCGAGCCGCGCACTTCGCCGCGCGAGCTAGCTCTAAGCCTCACGGCGAGCCTGGGAGCGGCACCCGCGTCAGCCCCGCCCATCGTGGAACCCTGTCTCGTCAGTCTGCTTGACAATTTCTTTGAATGGTCCGCGTCAACAGTTGGGGGCTTTGTCGTCGTTCGGTGGCACAAGAAGACGCGGCAGGCCCGTTTTGCTGTAGTCGATCGCGGCCTTGGAATTCCGGCCGTCCTGCGCCGAGGCCAGGTTGGCAATCTGATTCGTCTGCCGGATGTCGACGTGATTGAGGCGGCATTCTCCGATCCCTTAGCTACTTCGCGGCCGGGGCAGGGCAAGGGAATGGGCCTCAAGCAACTCCGTGAGCACGTGCTTGGCCATCGAGGCAAGCTCACCGTTATTTCGTTGGGGGCGAAGGTGAGCTGGGTGGGTGACCGTATCTCCAAGGCGCCTAGTCCAGCCATGCATGGCACCGCGATCGAGATTGATTTGAGCACCCACGGCTCGAGTTCGTCTCCGCCTTCACACGAAGAGCCACCGTCGTGAGTCCTCTGATCAAAGGGAACTGAGCCCAGCCCTGAGGTTTGTGGTCGCGACCTGGCAAAACGGATCGCTCCGCCCAGAATGCTGTGGGACGACCCACGCGCTTCGTATCACTTTCGCGGTGCAAACAGGGGAGTTTGTGTGTCGACTTCCCCCTCAGCAATTCCGGTGCGCGATTTGCCTTTGAGTGGAACTCGCTGTGAGCCCTTTGCCCAAGGGTCTTCTGCCGGCGCGCGCGCCGCGCGGAGTGCTTTGGCTGGCGGTCGTTCCGAATCCAACTTCTGCTGCGGCTTTCCCGACGTAGGAGGACTCTGGAGCTGCGCGCGATCGGGGGCCGGCGCTGGCTGGATTTCCGGCGTCGACTCGGCCAAGCGAGCTTCAACCGCCCCAGGTTGTTGAGCGGCCAATTCCGGAACAGTGGGCGCCGACTGCATTGGCCTGAAGCTGCTCGCGGGCGCGATAGCCCGTGGTCCACGTTCGTCTTCTCGAGCCACAAACCATCGCATTCCGGCAATGGCACCGGTGACGATGAAGATCACGAACATGAGTGACATCGCCACATAGCGCAGCTGATTGTTTTCGTGTTGTCTGATCGCGTAGGGAAGTTGCGCGGCGGCGAATGTGGGAGGGCGCAGCGCCGGCAACGGCTTCGACGGATCGTGCACGGGTGGTTGAGGCGGCGACCGTACATCGGCTGGAATTGTCACCGCCTCGCGGCGCAACGCTTCGGGGGATTCTCCCAAGTTAAAGTCGCGACGCGACGGTCGCCGCTTGCTGGACGATGGTGCGGCCATCGAAGGTGGCGGGTCACTGTTCGACAGACGTGGTGGGGGTTCGCTGTGGTATCCGAGCCGAGATGGCCGATCGCTGATCGGGATTCGCGGCGGAGGCTCACTGCGAATCAAACCCTTTGGCACTGCGTCGATCATGCCTCGGGTCGTCGGTGGATCCACATAGGGCGAGCGAACCGGTGGTACTACAGCTGGCCTCACCTGTAGCGGGGCTGCCAAAAAAGGTGCAGGTGGAGGCACTGACTCGGCTGGACTCAGCGTATCAACGCGCTGCTTCTCCTGTGCCGGCGTTTCGGGGCGAGGATTCTCGACGGGGCGAGCATACGGAATGGGGGTCTGCTTGTAGTCGATTCCCTCGATGAGCGGTGTGCGACCAGCGCGCAGAGCCTGCTTGAGCTCAACGGGCAAACCCGGAAGAGATGGGAGCTCGCGTGAGGTATCGATATCTCGCTCCGCGCTCTCGACTCCATTGGCCGCGGCATCGTCCGCGGCCAGCGCCGTTGTCTCGTCGGTTGGAGCAGCGGTCTGGTTGCGTGTCGGTGCAGTCATGCCTTGCCTCTGCACGAACAGACGCGAATACGAGCTATCCTCGACTTGCAACGCATTTCCAGGGTACAAAGGTGATGCAACATCCGAATGCTCGAATCCTTCTCGCCGTGTTGAGGGAGCCAGCGTCGTATCCTAACGACGTCGAATTCTCCTCGGAAGGTGTGAACGACGACGTTGGCAACGGGCAAGAAAACTTTGCCGGTGGCTCGATGTTTGGCTCGATGTCCGGTCTGTCGACGGGTTGTGTTTCTGGAATTACAAGTAGGTTGCCGCTGCGCAATGCCTCCGAAATCAGGCGATGTCTAGGTCGTCGCCCGATTTCGTCCGGTCATCGATAACGTTCGCCAAGTGCCATGCTCGCGACGCTCATTCCCGCTTGAGGCGTGCTCGTCGTAGTGCTGGCGGAGGTTTACGTCCGTAGCTGAGCGTTGTTGCTGGGAGGACAGGCTCTTTTAGAGCGAGCCCAGTCGTCCGCTCCGTCTACTCGAATTCTCACTCCGACGTCCCCAGATCTTCAGGGCTGTGAGCGTGTCTGACGGTTCAGCGCCTGCCCTTGAAGCCCATCATTGATTGCACCACGCTCTCACTCTGCTCCGCGACCTCGGCTTCTTCCTTGAGCCGGTCAGCGCAGTCCTCACAAACTTTGCGTGATTTCCCGCCGACCTTGACGGTTACCAGTTGTTCCGCTTCATCTCCACAAGACTTGCAGGTTGCCACCGACGCATCATAGCAGTTGCGCCACCAGGTTCGAGCGGACTTGGAGGAGTACGAAAGGGGCGGAATGCCAGGGTCGGCGTCCTCGTTCCGTTGCACTAGTCGGGTGGGGCGCCTCCCCGAGCACGACGAGGGTTGTGCTTCTGATCCCTCGAACTCCGGGGAAACTGGCACGTCTTTCGATTCGAGGTCAAGGTGTGGCTCTAGGCGACGGCAGGGGGAACAGGTACTGGACATGAAGAACATACTGCGACTTGCAATAGGACTGTTGATTCCCATCGCCCTCTACTCATGCTCGGGCGACGACGAAGAGAATTCCGAAGACGGCACCGGCGGTGAGCAGTCGAAAGGTGGCGGCTCGAACACTGGAATCAAGGCTACCGGCGGTAAATCAAGCACCAGTTCGGTGAAGCCTTCGACCGGGGGAACGGCAAACAGTAGTGGTGGTGCCACCAGCAAAGGCGGAGCGACGCAAACCGGAGGCGTTACCGCTGCAGCAGGTCAATCCAGCGTGTCTGCGGCTGGAAGCTCGCCCATAGGTTCCGTCGGTGGAGCTTCAACTGGTGGGGTTCAAAGCGCTGGTGGCGTGGGAGCGTTTGGCGCTACCGCGGGGGTAGCAGGAGCTGGTTTAGCTGGTGCTAGCAGTACCGTTCCCCAGAGTTGCGATGCACTGTGTGGCGCTGCAGCGTCGTGCAAGCCCGAGTGTATGGAGAAGGTGTTTGGATACAGTTCCAACACCGCCGTTCCGCTCTGCCTGCCGCAAACGGACCTAGGTGGCACGGTGACGATTTGCGAGAACTCGGTTTGTGGGGGGCAGCCAGGCTGCGAGATCACGGCTGTCCTCGGGACATCGGATTGGACGTACTCTCCCGCGGCGAATCGCACTACGAAAGTTCGGCTAGACACGACCATCAAGAGTCTTACCGGAACGATTGCGATGACGGGCTTGCTCAATTGCTCGGTCACACCGGTGGTTCCGAGCGCGGGCATCCCTCTCACTGCCAATGGAACTGTGGCGCCGCAGACCACAAGCCCTAGCCTCTTGGGTGTAACCGTACAAGACATTAACGTCGATCTAACCCAGCTGACCTTTAGCTCTGCTGATCAAACTTGCGCCGTCTTGGCGAATGCTTTTACGTCGAATGCAGACGCACTCACGCAAGAGCTGCTCTCTGCTCTGCAGAAACGAGCAGCCGAGTTGAAGTGTCTCGAGTGCGATTCCCGCTGCGCGCAGAACATCGCGTGCGCGGCTCCCTAATTGCGCGCGTGCCCTCTCCCAAGAATGCCAATGCCGAGGTCTCACGCAGCCGGCGCACACTCAGATCTTTTGGGTTAGTTCGTCGCGGCTGACGAATAGCAGGCTCGGCCTTGTCGGATCGGCGTGGTTCGTTGCGAAGCGTCCACGTCGATTCGGCAACGCTGCTCGCGTTGACGACGAATCGCGTTGACGACGAATCGCGTTGACGACGAATCGCGTTGACGACGAATCGCGTTGACGACGAAGCGCGTTGACGACGAATCGCGTTGACGACGAATCGCGTTGACGACGAATCGCGTTGACGACGAATCGCGTTGACGACGAATCGCGTTG
>JBLNFG010000639.1:0-18861 GCA_050263495.1 Myxococcales bacterium
AGTCGGTCGAAGGCGAGCGGAATACCCTTTATCGCGAGGTGATGTCTTGCGTCGAGAGCCGAGCAGCCAAGGACGCGCCGAGATGGGTAGGGCTTCCCTCCTCGAAAGGAGTTCGCGAGACGGAACGGCTTTGGCTCGTCTACCGCGAAGCATTCGTTCAGCTCGTGACCAAGGTTCGCCCCGACGCCGATATCGGGCCGTGGAGGGTGTGGATCACGGAGAAGCGAAACGATATGCTCCGTCTCATTCGGTCGGAGTGCTGACGCGCTTCGTTGATGCTCGGGTTGGGGAGATCTGCCTGCATTTTACGTATAGTGCCCAGCCCCGTGACCGCCCACGCCAGTTGGCCGAGAAGCGATGGGCGAAAAGGAGTCTGCATGAACAAGTTGGTCCGTCGTTTCTCTTGGTTCGCTAGCGTCGGGGTCGTTATGGCCCTTTCTTCGAGCGCTTTGGCAAAACCCAGTGCCAAAGACGAAAAAGTGAACACGTATGTTCAGCTCCTCAACAGTTGGTCGAACTACGTGTATGACAACAGCGCACGCTACGCGAAATGGGTCAACGACATGAACGCTGGTCCGACCTGTAAAGAACGGGGAGTTGCCGCGCCGAGTGCAGTTGGGGATAGCGCACCAGCGACCTATCAGGGACTGCGCAAAGCATTGAAGAAGACACCCAAGCTGGAGGCGGACGAGCCAGCCTTGCAGATGGTGACTGCGCTGGAAGAGCTGATCAAACCTGTGAAAGAGGCCAGCGACTATTACAGTCGCCACAAGTACCTCGAAGACGGCTGCAAGCGCGGGGTCGAACTTCACCCGAGCTTGGTTGCTGGCTGGACCAAGTACATAAAGTCCGACCAGCTAGTGCGCGCCTTCGTTGAGAAGTACAACGACGAGCGCCAGAACGCAGAGCTGAACGAAGTGCAAAAGAAGTACGGCAAGAAGCTCCGATACTATCATCTCAAATTGCCCATGGCTGCAAAGAGCCTGATTGCTGCGGTGGATGGCGTCCGAGAGAATGGCCCCGATACTACGAGCGTCAGCAAGTTCTTGGCCGACTTCGCCCAGGCCCTTACCGAAACCCAAGCTCTGGTAGCAGAAGAGAAGAAGGGGAAGAACTCCAACCCCCTTTACGAGGGTGGTTACGAGCAATTCGTCAAGTATGCGTCGTGGTACAAGGAAGCCGTCGAGGCTTGGCTCAAGGCGGTCGATGCGGAAGCAAAGAATGCCAAAGCCAACCAAGGTGAACGTGAACGCACTCGCAAGCGCATCATCGACTCTTACAACCAGTTTATCGAGCAAGCGAACAAGACGATGTTCTCGAAGACCATGAAGTAGCGTATTGCAGCAGTGTCGTCTCCGGAGCCGTCCCTCGCGCCGTGTAGACCACCAAGGCAAGCCGTACGCCAGCCAGAGGTTGTTCAGCTGCAGGGGCCGACCGCGCTTGCCTGAGGTGGCAAAATGACTTTGCGCCCTCATCGGGCTAGCTAACGAGCGCGGACACCGGATCCATTCACTCGCGCAGAACCCCGTTCGGTGTTCATCAGATGGGGGGCGCCGCAGGCGGGGGTGGAATTAGCGGAACTGGAACGTGCAACTACCCGGCGTGCTTGTATAGCCTTTTTAGCGCCTGTCCCGCTGCGCCTTCTTCGTCTAGCTGCACCACTCAGGAGACGACGAATGCCACGACGAGTCAGACGAACGCCTGTTATGGCGACGGGAGCGCTGTTACGTCTGTCGTCGACCTTACGACTTATGCTTCGAAGATGACCTTCAAGAAGGGCGGCACCACGTGTTACACGATGGAGACCTCGGTGGCCATGTCGGGTCTCGTGCCGACCAGCACGTCCACCACCCTCAGAAATGGACTAGGGAATGTGGTCGCGACAGAGACTTGGGACGTTGCCTCGGACACAACGACGGTAACGTGCACTGGCGCACAACCGGTGGTCCTGAATGCGGCTTGTGATGCCACCTCGGACGGGACCTACAACTGCCAGCCGGGGGTCTGCAACCCGTAACCCGAATCGCAAGCAGTAGTCTTGTCCAAGCCTTCAGAGCAAGAGCTTCCTTACACTCCATCAAGAGCTGCCATGAAGAAGGATCTCGACTACGAAAGCGACGCATCATTCGGCGAGCGGTTCTCCGCGTATCTTCCGGACCTGGAGGACATCGACGGCGCTTCACCTCGATATCGTCAACACCCTTGCAGGGCACAAGGGTAATTACGCCGATCTATGCCTCGCTAACGCGCTAGTCGAGCGCGGAAATCGGTTGAAGCAGGAAGACCTTTTTCGGTAGGCAGTCATCGCGTACGGGAATGCCATTTTCCTAATGTGTGTGGAGAGTGAGGAGTGTTACTCCGATGCATTCAGCGGCCCGCGTGACGCTGCGGAGACGGTCGGCGACAAGGAATTCAGGCGGATCTCGCTGAGTACCGCCACGCTATCCCTAAACGACGATTAGGATAGCCGTGGCCTCTGGTTCAGTACTGCGGCTCAGGGCAGCCCTCGAAAGATCGCCAGCGCAAACGCAACGATAGCACCCAAAGCGAGCCCGCGGTTGGATGTGAGCGTGGATTCGTGTCAGGGATATGGGTCGGCTCGGGGATTGCCGAGACAAGGAGGGTCCAATGCTAAATAAGGCAGGTATCGGCGTCTGTATCTTGGTGTTTGTGTCGGCGTGCGCGGGGCCAGAGGGAGAGGATTCATCCACCGTAGCTGAGTCGATTCAAGCGTTGCATCAAAGCGATAGTTGGCGAACACCTCCCGCTGTACGGAGTGCCCTCCAGCGCGCGAGCTCGCGATTGTGTGATCTGCAAGCGGATAGCTTTGGTGATCATGCTCACAACGGCGTCGTGGATACGGATCCAGCCGATGGAGGTTGGGATTGGATGCTGACGCCGGGCGCCACGGCTCATTCCGTGAATCCGAGCGAAGAGAACCTGTATGGTGCCGTTGGGCTCGCTCCTTGGGCGGCTCTGCGCGCTGGTGTGGAACGTCCGCGCTATCACGCCGCGCTCGTGGATGTCATGTGGGGCACAAAGCAAAATGTCGCAGTCGACTCTGCACCGGACATCGTCTTGGCTGTTTTGCTCGGCAAGCTTCATCATCGCCACCAATACGGTGCACTTGCACGTGAGCGCTACGATGCACGGGTTGCGGCCGCGGGTGGCGCCTACGAGCTTGGAGCCGGCGTGCGTGATGCGCGACATGCAGGGGGCGCCGACGGACTGATCGCCTACGATTTAGGCTGGTTTGCGCTTGGGGCCATGTTCTTGCATCAAGCGTTCCCACGTGCTGGCTACGCCGCGGATGCGAAACAGTACGTGTCGCTGGTTGTCGACGACATTAATGCAGTAGACCCAAGCTTTGACTACCGCCACAACCGCGAGGCCTTTTACGTTCAAGGGCTCGCCTGGTCCACCCTGCTCGCCTCTTGGAGCAATTCTTCGACGGAACTGTTCGACGCCTTGCGTGAACGGCTGCTGTCGCTGCAGCTTCCGAATGGTGGGTGGCCGTACAACGCCGATTATCCCGAGGCCCACCTCCAAGCTACGGCGCATACCCTAATGGCACTCGGACTGTTATCGCACCGAGATGCCGCGCCACGTTCAGTGTTACACGCGGCTGCCCAGTGGCTAATGTCGCAACAGGCGGCCAACGGTGGCTGGGCCTATACTGCGGAACAAGAGTATCCCATTCTCGACGCGGAGATTGCCTTGAGCTTGTACGTTGCAGAGTCCGCTCAAGCATTGGGAGGTTGACCGCTGTCTTGCCAGTTGAGGGCGCCAGCGGGTCGCGCTGAGGACATCTAAGGCCGCGACAGCTGCAATACTCGCCTGGAGCTGTCCACATGCGCCCCTTTGGCGCATGTGCGACACCTCCGTTTTGGTAGTCGGCCTGCAATCGATGGCGAGCTGAGCCCGGTGTAAATGCGAATCGTTTCGTGCGGCTCCGGTGACAGATCGAAGGTCGGCCCGTCACTGCGTTGGCGTGATGACCTCCGTCGTGCCGCCTTTCCCGACAAAGCGCGGTGATGCTTGCTTGCTCGCCCATTGCACCCTTGCGATGGCGGCCGTTACCACTGCGTTCTTCTCCGCCGCACCCGCGAGTGCGGCGTCCCTGCAGAAGGTGGAACAAAGCGTTTGGGGGACTAGCGGTCTGCCAAGTTACGTCAATATGTACCTTTACGTTCCTGACAAGCCAGCGACCAAGCCGCCGGTTCTGGTTGCTGCCCATCATTGTCAGGGCACAGGTCAGGGCACCTTCAATGAGACGAAAGCGAATTTGGTGCCGCTAGCAGATAAAAACGGCTTCATTATGATCTTTCCGGAGGCCACCGGACACAATTGTTGGGATGTGGGCTCTGCGAAAGCTCTCAAGCACGATGGTGGAGGCGATCCGCACGCCATTGCGCAAATGGTAAGGTACGCCATTTCGAAGTACAACGGCGACCCGACTCGCGTTTATGCCTTCGGCGGCTCTTCGGGCGCGATGATGACCGAAGCCTTGATGGGAATCTATCCCGATCTCTTCGCTGCTGGCGTTGGGATTTCGGGCGTACCGTGCGGATGCTGGGCAGAGCAGTACACCGGCGATGTTGCGACGAACGGCCAATGGAGCGGACCATGCGCGGGCGGCAACGTGACCAAGACCGCGCAGCAGTGGGGCGACCTTGTCCGGTCAGCTTTTCCTGGATATTCCGGGCATCGTCCGCGGCTGCAGCTTTGGCACGGTGATCCGGATAACACGATTAGCTACAAGAATTTGCTCGAATCGATCAAAGAGTGGACCAACGTTCTCGCTTTGAGCACTACGCCAACCGCAACGGACAGCTCGAAGAGCAATACTACGCACCAGAGTTGGAGGAATGCATGCGGGTTCACGGTGCTTGAGACCTTCGCTATCAAGGGCGCGGATCACGCGGTCAACTGGGATGTAAGCACCGTCGCGGCGTTCCTCGGGCTCGACAAAGCAGATGGATTGGATCCAGAAGCCGCTGCTTGTCCGAGTACCGGTGGAAGCGGTGGTGCCGGCGGGGCAGGAGGCTCAGCGGTGAGCACGAACACTAGCAGTGCTGGAGGCAAGGCTAGCAGTTCTGTGGCTAGCCAAGGGGGCCGCGGTGGCTCTGGCGCTAACAACTCATCCGCGAGCGATGGTACGCGTGCGGTTGGTGGCACCACTGCTAGCCGCGGGGGCAACTCGGGAAGAGGTCAAACGCTCGGCAACGGTGGCTTCGGCGCGAGCATAGCGGGTGGATCATCTGGGAATGGGAGTGGCACAAAGAACACCCAAACCGGTGCCACAGACCATACCGGCGGCACTGCCAATGACACCTCTCAAGTCCAACGTAACGGAGGCGGGGGCAATTCGAGCATGCCTCGGAAGGATTCCACGGGGGCGCCGGCAAAAGGTGGCGCAACAGAGCCGCCCGAAAGCTCGGGCCAGGATCGTTTTCAATCCGGCGGAGACCCGCCCGCTGAAGGATGTAGCTGTGTCATTAGTGCACCTACTCGCCGCACTGGCGCAGTCTCGCAGGGGTTGCTGCTGGCGGGGATTGGTCTTGTCTTGCGTCGTCGGCGGCAGATACGCCGCTGACTGACGAACCGTGCGGGCCCCGGAATTGAGCACTCCGGGGTCCGCACAGCTCCTTTCATTCCTCAGGTCGTCGCGCACCCCTGGCTGCCGTGAGCGGGAGTAGCGCGCTACGAGAGCGACGCATCTAGCTCGCCAAATAGCGGGAACGAGCTGAGAACGCGCAAAAAACTGCCATCGCCGAGGGGACGCAATCAGCCACGTGGCGAATAGTGCGGACCCCTGGCACGGTGGAGGCGCCCCACGTTGCGCTGAGCAATCGTCAGTCGGCGTCTGCGCTGGACCCTTCTTGATGTTCGCTTCCGACAAGTAGCCACAGGGGGCATAAGCACCCGCGTCAGACTGCTCAGAAGCCAGCGAGCAGAGATTCCTAGCGCAGCGCCGTCCCCCCAGACACGTGCAGATTCCATTCAGGGGCACTTGTTACAGCTAACCCATCTGCTTATCAGTGGAGCTGTGTTCGTTGTCGCGTCTGGCGCAGGCTCATGTTGGCAAAATCGAAAGGGTCGCGAAACCTCTCGAGTCGCGCACGACGTAGAAAGACCGAGTATCAACTTATGTTGGGCATACCCGCTCGCAAACTCGCAGCGCTACGATTGGTTATCTCGACGCTCGTCGTCGCCTGGTCGAGTACTACGTACGCCTACCCTTGGATGATAAAGCACGACTACACCGGTTGTGCCACCTGCCACACTGATCCCTCCGGTGGGTTCTTGCTTACCGAGTATGGGCGAGCCCAGACTCAGACACTGCTCAGCTCGTTTGGGCGCGTTGCCGAAGGTGCAGAACCGGATTCGCGCAGCAAGTTTGCATTTGGCGTCGAGCTGCCGAAGTGGCTCAATTTGGGGGTAACGCAGCGCAATCTGTTCCTTTGGCAGAAGCCCTCGGAGGGGCCGAGTGATAGTCGACACATCTGGATGCAGTCGGACGCGCGCGCCGCGCTCAACTTTGGCGCGTTCGAATTCGCTGGTTCCTTGGGCTTCGCTCACCAAGGAGGCTTGGCAGCGTCGATCACTTCAAGGCCCGAGGACAACGTGGTGTCCCGTGAGTTCTGGGTTGGCTACAACCTCGACGAGGAACACAATAAGAAGATTAGAGTGGGTCGCATGTACTTGCCCTTCGGGGTTCGCATGATCGATCACTACTACTTCGTGCGCAACGCCACCCAAACCAATCTAGACACTCAGCAGCAATACGGTGTGGCGTATTTCCAGCAGTCGGAGAGCTTGCGTTGGGAAGTGATGGCCATTGCCGGGAACTACCAAATCAGGCCCGACAAGTACCGGCAGCGTGGATATGCGGGTTACCTCGAGTACGCGGCGGCAACGCGCGTCGGCGTCGGCTTCAGCAGTCTGCTCACGTACCAAGGACTGAGTACGAATCCAGGTATTTCGGGTGCGGCACTGAGGGGAGCGCACGGGCCATTCGTGCGATGGGCTCCGCATTCATCGTTGGCACTGCTCAGCGAGTGGGATCTGCTCCACGAGGGACCCACTGGGGGTGGGGACCCAATCTTCGGGGCGGCGGGCTTTGTGCAAGCGGACTGGGAGTTCGTTCCCGGCTTACATGCGGTGCTCACGCCGGAGCTGATAGACACAGACTTCAACGCTGGTTCTAAGGGAGTTGGCTACCGCGGCTGGCTGACTGCAGCATGGTTTCCTTACCCACATTTCGATGTTCGAGCGGATCTGGTCAAAGCCAACGAACCATTGGGTCCCACGAAAATGAGCTACACAATGCTGCTCGGGCAACTCCACGTTTCCCTCTGAGGTGACAGTCGTATGAACAGATTTGCCATTCTCACTCTCGTCATCGTTGGGACAGCGCTTCCCGCGTCGAGCCAGGCAAGGCCAGGATTCCCCGGCGAAATTCAGCAGCACCTGGGGTTGGACAGCGAACCCACGTGCCTCCTCTGCCACGGCAGCAAACAGGGGGGCGGTCCAGTGACGCAGCCGTTCGGTTTAGCCATGCTCGACGCTGGCCTCACCTCGTCTGGTAATGCAAGTCTGACCTCCGCCTTGGATAAGCTTGACGCGGATAAGACCGACTCAAACGGCGACGGCGTGCCGGATATTCAAGGGCTCAAACAACACATCATGCCAGTGCCATCGAAGGAGCCGATCGAGTATGGGTGCGGCGGGAATACGATCGCCAAGGCGAGCCCTGTGCGATCGCCCGGGAGCATGATGGTACTGATCGCGTTCGTATTGCTGGGCGGGCTACGGGCAAGGTGGTCGGCTCAGCGTTGTCCTTCGTGGCAGCGCGGTCGTGCTGTCCGCTCGAGATGAGGAACTATGTCAAACAAACGCAGTGCTGGTGTCGCATTCTTCGCAACGACGATAGGTCTCTGCCTCGCACTTCCTGCGGCCGCAGCGTGGACGGCGCGCGGTGAACGGAACGTAACCTTTCACGCAACCGGCCCAGGTGGGCTGGCCATCGAAGGGACGGGTACCGACGTTACGGTGCGTGAGCAAGACAAGACGGTGCAAGTGAGCGTCGGACTAGGGGCGCTAAAGACGGGGATTGACCTTCGTGATCGACATATGAAGGAGAAGTACCTGGAGACGCCGAAATATCCACGCGCGGAGTTAACGGTCGCTCGGTCCAAACTGGCGCTTCCCGGTGAAGGTGACGCCGATGGTAGCTTGACCTTGCACGGCGTTACCCGTCCGGTGCGGGTGCACTACATCGCCAAGGGAACAGAGAAGGAGTTGTTGGTGAACGGGACGCTGAAGCTCAATATGAAGGAATTCGGGATCCAGGTCCCGTCGTATTTGGGGGTTACCGTGAAGCCCGACGTTAGTGTGAACGTGCGATTTCGCGCCGTAGACGGGTAGTTGCAACGACCTGAGTCAGTTCCCCGTTCCTCGAAGCGGGGCACTGACTGTGGTGCTCGACGCTCGGCGTAGCCAGAGGAACGAGACAAGTAGCGCGACTCGCCGCACTGCGCTACGGCGGATCCGAACGAGCCATGGATGCGGTGCAATCGCGCTAACAGTACGGGTTGTCTAGTTCGTCTTCGTGAGCAAGCCCGGCCGATACGGACGCTGATCGTAGCTAGATGAATTTTGCGTCGGATCGCGGCCTTGGTAGAGTAGCTGCAGGTTGCACGGATCGACGGTCATGGTCTCATCGGGATTCGTGCGGACCAGATCCCCGTGACTAATATCGTCCGTCCAGGCACTACCAGTGAAGGTGACGTTGCTCTTGCCGGCAAAGGGGCTGGCGGCGCTGGCCGCCCCGGGTATGACCGTGAACGCGCCGTCTAGGCTGTCCGCGCTATAGGCGCGGAAGTAGCGAGGGGACGCGTTCGTTTCGACAATCATCAGGAACTTGCCCGTCCCCTTGACGGAATACACCTGAACGGCCTCGAACACGTCGGTGCTCGACTCGCTAATGATGGACGTGGACCCACTGAACGTGCCCGGAAAGTCGGCAATCGGCATTGACGCGCGGTAGATGTGTCCGTTATCTGCGGCGTAGAACAGGTAACACTTCGTGCTATCGCAAATAAGCGTCTGGTCGATGGGGCCGTAGGTAGCACTCGTGATGTCTTCGGTCAGCAGCGGGTTGCCAAAGGACCATGAGGCGGCACTTGTCGGGTCCGTAGACGTTGCGTAGCAGAACTTCGCCGAACACCACTGGTAGGCGAGAATCCAGAGATTCTTCGGTGTGAAATAGAAAATGGTCGGCGCCACTGCCCCGGTTGGCAGCTTAGTTTGTACGGCTGTGGCCGTGTCAGACCAATCATCGAACAGCATGAATTGTGCACCGTAGCTGGCGCCGTCGTGCATGGATGAATAGACGAGGTGCTGACCCTGGTAGACGACGCTCGAGAAATCCTTAAGCGAGACCCAACCGTTCTTTGGTTCCGCGAGCGGCCCACCCCAATCATTCCATCGGAACGCGGTGGGGAATGGGCAGGATCCGCTGCCACCGCCGGTCGTTGCGACGCCTCCGCTCGACGCAGCCCCACCGGTCGACGTGGTTCCGCCCGCGGCGAGGAACGACATTGGTGCGTTCGACCCGCCACAGCCATAGATGCCCGCAGCAACAACAACCAGGTACAAGAACTTTGCGTGCAACGTGCCCTCCTTAAAATATCGAACCATCGCAGTATCTCAGAATGGACGAGGGAGGCTACTCCGACACGCGACGTTTGGGGAGCTCGAAAGTGCGAAGACAGTCCTTGAAGAGCGATATCGTCGCGCCGCACCGAGCCTCGTCGGATCCGCGACGCTCCCCCGACGCTGTACGTAGGTTGTGGCACCTTGGGCGGTTCAGGGAGCGGTGGCCGAATCAGGAGCACGGGGGATCACTGCGGATTATCGGCGACGAACGAGGTTCTCAGTTTTTGTGGATTCTCACGACGGCTTCACGCAACGAAACCCCATGTAGGGGCTCCTCTTGGTGGGATCGTTTTCGTCGCGATACGCGGCTCGGATCACTTCGAGTCGCAATTCGATCCAACTTGAACCGCGATAGACGAAACCCGACGTGCAATTGCGTCGAGTCCGGTAGGAATCGCAATACGGGCTGATGGTCCATTCCGCGACATTGCCAGCGAGATCGTGGATCCCAAAGGGGCTAACGCCTTTCGGTCTGCTTCCCACGGGACAGGTTCCGGTCCGTCTGCCCCAACACACGAGCTCATCGTTAGGCGCTTCAGCACCCCAAGGATATACCCTGTCATCCGTCCCCACGGCGGCGTATTCCCACTCATCTTCTGTGGGTAGTCGCTTCTTTTGCCAGGCGCAATAGGCCTGAGCCTGACGTGCGTCCACACAGTTCACCGGGTGGTTGGCGCGCTCGGTTCGCCCCCAGTTGCACTGGCCTCCGGTACCCGGCGGACTACAAGGCCCAACGTGGTAGCAACGTTCGTACTCTTGCACCGTAACCTCGGTGGCATCCATCACCATCGCTTTCACGTAGGCCGCGTGCACGGGCTGTTCGTCGGCATCACCGCCGTTCGAGCCCATGTTGAAGGTGCCGGTAGGGATGGAAATTCCCTTCCCAATCAGCGACGGATCCCCTAGGGGTTCCGCTTCCGCCGTCGCCACCGAAACGTTCGGAGCAGGCGCCGTCGTCGACGTTTTTGTGGCGGTGTGTGCCGCGCTGGCATTCGCAGACGAAGGTCTGTCTTCACCTCGCGAGACGGATTCTTGTTTGGTTTGTACGCCGCGGAACCACGAGAGTCGGTACAAATACACGGAACCCACGACGGCCACGCTAAAGGCCGTAATTGCGACGAACCAACCCAATCCGAAGCGGAGCGACCTCGACTGCATCGACTTCGGAGCAATGATCAGTTCTGACGCGACGGGCGTCAGTGCCCGCCCCGTGGATTGAGCGGCAGGTGTCGCATGGTTCGTCAGCCACGGCTGGAGGGGGACCGCCGCGGGCGCGATTGCATTGGGTGCGACGACCGCGGCACCGTCCAACACTTCTGTTTTAGCCGCATTCTTTGAAACCGCGCCGAGGGCGTCGAGTGCTCGCAAAAGTTCGCGAGCGTTAGGATAGCGATCTCGGGGTTCGAGGGCGAGTGCCTTCTGGCATACGGCTTCGAAGGCGTCACTGACGTTTGCCCCACGTGCGCGAGGCGACGGGCGATCCTTTGCTGCACTCTGCAGAAGGTAATCGGCTTCCTCTTCACCCTGCAGAGCCGGTCGCCCCGTCACCAACTCGACGAGCAGCAGTCCGAGGGCGTGCACGTCCGTCCAAGGCCCAGTGGGCCCATGTTTCTTGGGACGAAACTGTTCCGGTGCGCCATGCGACGGCGTGAAGGCGCGAAAGCCGCTGCTCGTGTGATCGGTGAGCCGCGCGCTGAGCTCACCCTCCTGAATCGCCTTAGCAATCCCGAAGTCCAATACCTTGATGCGGGGGCCCAGCTTCGTTTGCGCAAGGTAGAGATTGGCTGGCTTCAGATCTCGGTGCGCGATCCCTTCGGCGTGTGCGAGCGCCAATGCCTCGACGGCTGGGCGTAAGAGCGCAATCGCATCTGCCTCCGAGAATACTGGACGATTCGCGGCGAAGATCGTCTCGAGATCTCTGCCATCGAGCCACTCGAGCACGAGATAGAACACTTCCCCCTCGGCGCCCTGTGTCGTTCCGAAATCGAGCACGCGGACGATCGACGGATGGTCGGCGAGATTCGAGAGGATCCGTCCCTCATCGCTGAACCTGTCGATGAATACCTGACGAGTCGCTGTGTCGAAGTGGGGCGGGAGCTTTAGAATTTTGATCGCGACGGGCTGCCCAAGGCGTTGATGGATCCCTCGATAAACCACGGAAAATCCGCCGTCTCCGACGGCCTCCAGGACGGCGTACTTTCCCGCGATCGTCTTACCCACCAACTCGAAAAGGTCCTGTGGCATGGGATCCCAAGAGCCATACGACCACTCGAGGTGAACCTTGCGAGGCGCGACTGGCTCGGATGAATGCGCGCAGGGGCGGGACGGGTACCATCGCGCATTATTCCGCACAAAACGGGACGATGACGGATTGCCTGAGGAGCCGCCACTGCATGAGTGACCTTTCCCACCCAGCTCTCGCCGTACCTAGCCTCAGCCAGATTGGTCGCGAACCACGACTTTCAAGGCCTACAAACCACGCGTTTCCCGTTGCTGCTTACCCGTACCGAGCAAGCTGAGCCTCGTCTCGGTGACGGAATGGGTCGCGAGCTGCCGGGTCATAGGTCGACCAATCCAGTCGGGTCTAGCGCCCCGGCGCTAATCGAATCTTCCATGGAAACCAATCCGAATACTTACTTCGCGGCAATTGCCGCTGCCGCTCTACTTGCATGCGGCAACTCTGGCTCATCGGCGGAGTCAACGGAGCCGGGAGTGGGCAGCAGTGCCAATCCCAGGGGCGGAACGACTGGCGCAAGTGGCTCGGTGTCGAAGGGTGGCTCATCGACCGTCGGTCAAGGCAGTTCATCACGCGTTGGCCAGGGTGGCTCATCACGCGTCGGCCAAGGCGGTTCATCGCGCGTTGGCGAGGGAGGAAACGTCAACCCGGCTAGCGATGTGAACGGAGGCAATGGTGGCGTGCGACCAACCGACGTCGCGACGGCCACCGGCGGCAGTCGCGCATCGGGAGGGGCAAGCCAGGTGAGCGCAACGGCAGCCGGAGGACACAAAGCAAGTGGCGGCAAATCAGCATCGGAGAGCGCCGAATCGGGAGGCCGCTCCACGTCAGGTGGCGTGAATGTTTTTGGCGGCAGCAACGCAGGTGGCGGCAAGGCTGCGGGCGGCAACGCGGCTGGTGGTACCGCCAACATGGGCGGGACAAAGAATACCGGCGGCACGGGCGCAGCTCTCGCGGCCACTCCACCCATGGGCTGGAACTCGTGGAACACCTTTGGCTGCAATGGACTGACCGAGGCGCTCGTCAAAGGCGTGGCAGATGCCTTCGTGTCAAGCGGCATGAAAGACGCTGGATACCAGTACGTGAACCTGGATGATTGCTGGATGCGCGGGCGCGACGGAGCCGGCAACGTGCAGGTGAACACGAGTAGATTCCCTGCAGGGATGAAGGCCCTTGCCGATTATGTCCACGCCAAGGGTCTCAAGATTGGTTTGTACTCCACCCCTGGTACAAAGACCTGTGCTGCCATTTACGGGGGCTACACCGATGGTGTGGGTAGCCTCGGTTACGAAACGAAGGACGCGCAGGCCTATGCGTCGTGGGGGATTGATTACCTCAAATACGACAAGTGCACGGCATCGCTGAGTGGATTCGCTCCCATGCGCGACGCTCTGCGTGCAACGGGGCGGCCCATTTTCTACAGCATTAATCCCGGGGACGGAACGGGGTGTGTTCCCGGCAAATGCTCGATCGACTTGCCCACTACTGCCCATATGTGGCGCATCGGTTTCGATATCAACGCGAGTTGGTCGTCCATGATCGGCCTCGCGGATCAGAATGAACCGCTCTACTCTTACGCCGGTCCTGGGCACTTCAACGATCCGGATATGCTGGAGGTGGGCAAGCTCGCGAATGCCAGCGAGGATCGAGCCCACTTCAGCCTGTGGGCGATCATGGCTGCGCCGCTGATCGCCGGCAACGACATCCGCAGCATGAGCACAGCGACAAAGGACATCCTCACGAACTTGGAGGTCATTGCGGTCGACCAAGATCCACTCGGGATCCAAGGCCACATCGTGTCTGGCAAAGGCGCCAATCTACAGATCTGGGCCAAGAAGCTGTCGGGAACGAACACGGTTGCCGCCGTGCTCCTCAACCGTGGTACGGCGAGCGCATCGATTACCGCGCAATGGAGCCAGCTTGGCATTCCAACCGGGGCCGCCACAGTGCGCGATCTCTGGAGCCATACAGATCTCGGCTCTTTCACGGGGTCCTATGCGGCATCCGCCGTGCCTGGACACGGCGTCGTCATGATTAAGGTAACCAGCTCGTCGTAACGCGATGACTGACGCCTCCCCTTCAGCCAGAATCAGAGGAAGCTGGCCACGACATCGTGACGCGAGCTCCTCCCAATTCGCTATCCTCGATGGTGAGTTGGCCCCCGGCTGCAGCAAGGATGCGATCGACGATGGTCAAGCCCAAACCCAATCCACCGGAGTTTCGAGAACGGCTTGGATCGAGCCGGGCAAACGGCTCAAGGACTCGCATCCGTTCGAAGGCTGGAATTCCGGGACCGTCGTCGTCGATCGAAAGTTGCAGAGCACCGTTGGCTCGAGCAAGTGAGATTCGCAGCTTGCCCTTTGCGTGACGTACGCCATTGCTCAAAAGATTGCGGATGGCTCGGCGGAAGAGGCGCTCACTTCCGGCCGCGCTAGTCCCCTGGGGTAGCGCACTTCTGGTAATGACTTCGACTTCGGCGCGGCGAGGCTCTAGCCTCCCCATCTCGGCTGACACGGCGCGCGCCACGTCGAAGTGCTCCGCCGAGAGCATCGATTCATTGTCCTTGCGATCGAGCCTGTCCAGTGTGACTAACTCCTGAATCAGGCAATCGATCTCGTCCAAATCAGAATCGATAGCCAACATATGTCGTTCGATGTCTTGCTTCGAGTCTGCGTCACCGAGCAGCTCTAACGAAAATCGGATCCGCGCAGCAGGCGTCCGCAATTCGTGCGAAACAGCACGCATCAAGTCGCGTTGCTTCTCGGCGAGAATCTGATTGCGCTCAGCCATTTGGTTAAAGTGGCGAGCAAAGTCGGCGAGATCATCGTTACCAACAACCAGCGCTCGAGCCCCAAGCTCGCCGCGCGCGATGCGGACCGACACCTCCTGAAGGTGACGGAGCCGTTTGACGAGCGGGCGCGCGACCAGCATGCCCATTACAGCCACCAGCAAGACGAGTCCTACCAACAGGGCAATGGCTCGCCACACATGCAACCGGGGCGGGACGATGTCGAGCCCGAGTCGAAGTACGGAGTCCGTTCCCGGCACGAGCACCCAGAGTGTGGAGTCGAACAACTTGCGAAACTCGAAGCTAAATCCTTCAGTAACGAGCGCCGAATGAACGGCGCGCGTGATGCGGTTGTCGTCCAAGTTCACGATCTCGACGGGAGCACGGAGCGAAGTCGCGACTTCACGAGCCGCGGCAATACGTGCTTCGATTGGCACGCTCGCAAGATAGCGGTGCAGTGTTTCCGCAGCCAATCGCTCCCGCCACGGTACGTTCGCCTCCAGCGCTTGTGACATCTGCCACATCATGAAGACTTGGACGACGAGCAGCGCAAAAAAGACAGTCCCGAGAAGCACGAGCGAAATCCTGAGAGCCACACGATTCATCTGCGCACCGTCATGAGGTAGCCTTCACCGCGAATGCTCTTGATGACTTTGGGGCTTTTGCCGCAGTCGCCCAGTTTGCGGCGTAAGCGAGTCACACGAATATCAATCGAGCGATCCAAACCATCCCACTCGATGCCCCTCAGATCTCGGCAGATCTGTTCCCGACTTACTACTTGCCCGGCGCGTCGTGCCAAGTAGTCTAAAAGCTCGAACTCGCTCGTGGTCAGTCCGAGTAGCTGCTCCGACAGATAGGCCACTCTGGCATCTCTATCAATCCTCAACTTGCCGAGGTCGATCAGCTCGAGTTCGGCGCCTCGGTCTGAGGCAGAGGCGAGCGGATGTGTCGTTGTTCGCCTCAGAAGGGCTTGAACGCGCGCCAAAAGCACCCGGGGACGAACTGGCTTAGCAAGATAGTCGTCGGCCCCAACCTCCAACCCAGCGACTTCATCTCCCTCATCACCGAGTGCCGTGAGCATGAGGATCGGACCGGGGTATTCGGAGCGCGTGCGGCGGCAGACTTCTATTCCGCTCAGGCCAGGCAGAAGTAGATCGAGAATTACCAGATCCGGTCGTTCGGCAACGATACGTGCTGCCGCCTGGAAACCATTCGATTCATGCGCAACCTGGAATCCTCTCCCTTCCAGGAATTCGGTGACGACTGCAGCGAGTTTCTGATCGTCTTCCACAAGGAGGATCATTCTCGACAACTCCTTCGTAGACTGCTTTCGCTGACTCACGTCAGTAGAGACAGCCGAAAGCCACGCGTTCAGCACTACGATGCCTCGGTACCTTCGTCCAGGAGCGCGTGCGGGTTACATTCAGAAACATAATTCTCACTGACGGTCAGACCTTGGAACGCTACGCTGTGTCGCGGCGTGTGTGACTGACGCACAGAAGTCGCTTTTTACCTGCTCCGGAGGTCATCCCGCAACGGGATGAAGAGCTGAGAAGGCTATCTGCCGATGCGTGGCAGGATCACGAAGGAACGCTGGCTTGTAACCCCATAAACAGGGGATGTTGAATTTTCCACAAACCTTCGCCTGCTGCGCCACAGGGGCGTTTCCGAGAGGAAGGCGGACGGTTGGACTTGCCATTGGATTGAAGATGAAGAACACAAATTGCGCGCCCGCATCAGCCACCGCAGGCTCCCTCGCGAGGCATCGAGGCGGTAGGGTGGGAGCTCTTGCGGCGTTGACGGGAATGCTGGCTTCTGGTCTAGGGCTCTACGCGTGTTCGGAATCGTCCAGCGCCTCTCCGGGCACCCCCGCTATCGGTGGCGCTGCAGCCAACACCCCTGAGCGCGGCGGTAACACATCCGCCAGTGAAGCAGAGTCAGGGGGTTCGAGCACCAAGCGTACAGGGGCCGGGGGCAGTGTGTCGACGGGGGGCAGCGTGAGCCGGTCGTCGTCCAACAACACAAGTGGCAGTGCGCCGTCGGAGTCGAAGGGTGGTACCGGCGGTAGCTCGAGCTCCGACACCATCGGGCGTTTCAGCATTACCCTGAACGAAGCCGTCGAAGAGCTCGCCACTCAGGCAAATACGACCGTCTCGGGCAAGGTATATGACGGGGTGAATCCTGAGCCGTACATCCCAAGCGCCCGCGCCTCGGACACCAACTGCACGGTCTACGCGGTTTCGGTGCCATTCTGTGAGGGTGGTTGTGCCGATGGGGTGTGCGTGGGCGAAGACACCTGCAAGCCTTATCCGAGTGGCAAAAATGTTGGCGAGGTGACGGTTACCGGGGTTGCCACCGCGGACGGAAAAGATTCCTTTGCTCTGATGATGAGCAATAACAACTACCGAACCGGTGGCGGGCTCAGCTTGGGGTATCCGGGATTCAATCCGGGAGACGCTATTCGGCTTAGCGCAAGTGGCGGCGACTATCCGGCGTTTGACATCACTGCCAAGGGAATAGCTCCGCTATCGGTGACGGCTGAGTCCCTTGTTCTATCCAAGACTAGCCCTTTGAAGCTGACGTGGGAGGCGGCTGATGCAGACGTCGGCTCGAAGATCTTTGTAAACGTTAATTTGAGCCACCACGGCGGCAGCAAGGGTTACATCGAATGCAACGTTGCCGACAGCGGGTCGCTAACGATTCCGGCGGAATTCATCGCGCAGCTGATTGAGCTTGGCGTGGCGGGATTTCCGACGCTGTCGGTCATTCGAAGCACCGAAGGTTCAGCGCAAGTGGATGCCGGACGGATCGCGTTGGTCGTATCATCGCCGTTCGTTCGGACCGTAAATGTGGAGGGGTTCGTGTCGTGTCAAGAGGACACCGCCTGTCAGCCCCCACAGACGTGTAACAAGACCACTAAACTCTGTGAGTGATCCACCGTCAGTCTCGTAAGTGCTGTGCTATTCGTGAGCCGCGCTAGCCTTGGTTGAACACTGAAGTTTCGCGAGGGAGCTGCAACGGCGCAGCGAGAGGTCGAGGGCTCAGCCGGCGCTACGAGCGCCAAGCGGTGAACCCCGAAATCAACGAACATGATTGCTCAAGGTCGAAAATGTGCCGTGAGTAAGCGACTGTAACCCCGAGCGACCAACCCTAAAGCAAAGAGCGAACCCATCCTCCTAGAACATAGCATCTCGCTGCGAAGGCCGAGCTCAGCGGGAGAGTAATTCTTTCGGTCGTTCCATACAGTACAGAGGTTCCGACGTGTGCAAGTCAATCCAGCAGAGTTCGTTGGTTCGGGAGCGGCTTGGAAAGCGAACAAGACGCGCGAGTTTCTCGCTAGCTCTCGGCGTAATCGCTTCATTGAACGTGGGGTGTGACTCCGAAGAGCCGTCCACGACCAAGACTTCAGCTGGAGGTACTGTGGCCAGCGACTCGACACCGGGAAGTGGCGGGAGCTCCTCGACGAAGAAGAGCACGGCGCCTTCGAATCGAGGCGGGGCCACCAGCAGCAGTTCCGCGAAGACCAAGGCCACTAACACGGGCGGCTCGGATTCCGAGGGCGGAGCAGACGGCAGTATTGGTGGAGCTAGCGAAGAGACTGGCGGCTCCAACGCAAAGGGTGGGGCTACCAACAAATCCGGAACGACCACGAGAAAGTCCTCTGGGGGAAGCTCCAACTCGAGCTCCAGCGCTAGTCGCAACATAGGTGGCGCCGCAGGTACGAAGGCCAGCGGGGTTCAAGGCGGCGCGAGTGCGGCGGGTGGCGCTACGGCAGCGGGAGGAAGTACGTCAACCAGCGCCCCACCAACGGGTACATGCACTCCGAGCACCAAGAAATTTAGCTTCTTCGTGACGAGTCAGAAACGTCTGTTGGCGTTGGCGAAAGCGTTCAATGGCAGCGACAAAGGGTTCGGCGGAGACCTGCGCTATGGTGAAACGGGTGATGACGCAGGACTCAATGGTGCTGATAAAATATGTCGAGAGATCGCCGAGCAAGCACAGCCCGGCAATTGCAAGACGTGGCGGGCGTTTCTTAGCACAAGCAAGGTAAACGCCATTGATCGGATTGGGAAAGGCCCCTGGTACGATGCTTTTGGTAATCTCTTTGGCAATT
>JBLNFG010000640.1:0-6466 GCA_050263495.1 Myxococcales bacterium
CGGGATTGAGTGGTTTACGCTCCGCGGCTTCGCCCTCCCAGGCCGAGACAACGCTCACGGACCCATCCCCACGTGCGGGAGGGCCGGCGGCCTATACCGGCTTTGTCGGGCCCGTGCAAGGACGGGAAGCGAAAAGTCGCGAGGTCGGCTTGACAGATCCGGGCAGGGGTTGTAGTGACCGTCCCCTGCGATCCGAAGTATCGAAGCTGTTGACCCTTAGGGGTCGTGTATGGGCACAGGCGCGTAGCTCAGTGGTAGAGCACTACCTTGACACGGTAGGGGTCGTTGGTTCAATCCCAATCGCGCCTACAATTCGGTTGTCCGGAATCGCAGAAATAGCTCGAGGGCTCACCTTCATGACGAAGTTCTCGTGATGATGCAGGTGGAGTGCCTCAGCAAAGGCACTGCGATCGCGCCGAGCCTAATTGGTACTCGGTGCGGTGGACAGGGTCTAGCTGTGGCAGTGACAGACCGGCAACGATCGGCTGCGTTCACTGCCGCACACGTGTTCACTGGTTCTGTGTTGTCGAACCATACAGGTTCGATGTCACGCGTGGATTCGGATTTGGGGAGCAAAGCGCGATCCCCAATGGAGGAGTAAGTCGATAATTATGGCGATGGGGCGTCGATTCAGTCGGGAACCGCGAGGTCCGCAAGTGCGAATCAACCACCGGATTCGGGTGCCCGAAGTCCGTGTGGTCGGGCCAGATGGCTCGAATCTGGGGGTGTTGCCTACTGATGAAGCCCTGAGACGCGCTCAGGAGGGTGGATTCGACCTCGTAGAGGTCAATCCCAAGGCAAGCCCGCCGGTATGCAAGATCCTCGACTTTGGCAAGTTCAAGTACGAGGAGAAGAAGAAGCAGCGCGAAGCCAAGAAGAAGCAAGCCGTAGTCGAGGTCAAAGAGGTGAAGCTTCGCCCAAAGACCGACGATCACGATTTGATGGTGAAAGTCCGCGCTGCGCGCCGCTTCCTCGAGGCTGGTAACAAGGTCAAGTTTACCTGCCGCTTCCGAGGCCGAGAGATCACTCACCCGGAAGTCGCGTACCAGCAGTTCAACGAGATCCTGGGCAAGTTGGAGGATCTCACGAACGTCGAACAGCGTCCAACGATGGAAGGGCGTGCCATGGCCACCATCGTTTCTCCGAAGCCTCAGGTGTTACAGCGTTTGGCGCAGGAGCGAGCGCAGCGCGAACGTCAGGCGGCAAAGCTCGCGGAGCAGCTCGCTGCTTCGGGTAAAGCACCTCCACCCCCGACGATCGAGGAGGAGGAGGAAGACGAAGAACTTCATGAGGCAGATGAGGACTTCGACGACGAGGATGACGAGGAAGAAGACGAAGACGGCGACGACGACGAAGCTGCCGAAGGCGAAGAGAAGTAGTTCTCTCTAGGAGCGCGGTTCCATCGGATCGATGGGTCCTTCGGAAGCCGCTATGCGGCGAGTCGCGCTCGTTCCTTTGGGCATGCGCCCAAACCCAATTCGCCGTCCAACGGCCACTCGTAAAGGGTGGCCGTTGCTGCGTTCAGTGCCGTCGCGTACTCGTCGCTGTAGTGGAAATCGGAGCGTGAGCCTGATCAGTGGCGCGGTTGAGTTGCTGGCGCGCGCTGCCCGAACGCTCCCGTGGCGTAGGCAACGATGATGGCGAGACCGACGAGCAGGAGGATGGCCGCGATCAGCAACGGCGTCCGCCTAGGCCGCCCAGCTTCCCGCGCGAGATCCGCGGATGAACCTCGACCACTGAGGCTCGCCAACTTAGACGGATGGGAAGAGGGTGCAGCCGTTTCTTCGAGCGCCGCCAGGTTCCCAATTTCGATCGAACTCGCGTTGCTCCCGCCCGAACCGGAATCGGACGCGGTGAGACTCAGCTCATTCATGTCATTCGCCCAGTTATGGACGTTCTCGAAGCTGTTGAGGTTAATCGGCGTCCCAGCGGCATCGGCCAGAACCGAGCCATCGTTGCCCTTCTCGATCGAGGTGAACTCGAACAGCGCCTCTTCGATCAGCGATCCGATCAGGGTGCCGCGGTCCTTCGCCTTACGCTGCACGTCACGCGCCGCAACCACGGGCGCCAGCATGTCGGCAATATCGAACGACGAGGCGCCACGTCCGTCGCTAAACATCAACGCGGAGAGGTCGCGCCCAAGTTGGCGTGCGGACGAGTAACGCTGATCCGGATCACGCGCGAGCGCCTTGGCCAAGACCGCTTCTATGTCGCGGTTGCAGAACGGATTGAACTGCGAAATGAGCGGGATGTTCGCCGCCTGCACTTGCCGCACGGTATCTAAGTCCGTATCGCCCAAGAATAAGCGACGGCCCGCGAGCATTTCCCAAAGGATGATACCAACGGCGAAGACATCGGTACGGTGGTCGACCGTGTATCCCTGAGCGGCTTCGGGCGACAGATAGCCGAACTTCCCTTTGATGATCCCCGGCTCGCTCTTTTCGAGTTGGCTATTCGCCTTAGCAAGGCCGAAATCTACGATCTTAACCTCGCCGTAACGCGTGATGAGCACGTTCGGAGGCGACATGTCACGGTGCACGATGTGCAGTTCACGACCTTTGCTGTCGCGACACTCATGAGCGTAACTAAGCCCCTCGCAAATCTTTAGGCAGATGAGGCACGCTTGCTGAACGGGGAAGGGTCGATTGAGCTTCTTCTGGTGCTCGATGAGCGCCTTCAGATCGGCGCCATCCACGAACTCCATCACGATGAAGTACGTGTTGTCGCCCATGCCGATGTCGAACACCTGAACGCAATTCGAATGCGACAGGTGGGCACTCAGGCGGGCCTCGTCCAAGAACATTCCAATGAACTGCTTCTTCTCGGCGAGGTGCGGTAGAACGCGCTTAATCGCGACGGTCTTCTTGAATCCTTCAACGCCCGCGCTCTCGGCACGGAACACCTCCGCCATGCCACCCGCGGCAATTCGCTGTAGAACTCGGTACCGCTGCTGAGTATTTCCCATCTTGGTCTCGGCGCCCACAAGGCCACGAATAGTCGGGGGGCTTGCCCGAGCGTAGGCTTGCTTTTGCGAGTGGGTCAAGCCGAAGCCCACCCAAAGAAGCTTGCCTGCCTGGGCGACTCGCGCCTATGGTGCACGGCATGAGAGACGAGGTCTCGGATCCCCTTGCTGCACCGGAACCGTCCCGTCCCATCGTCGAGAGTATTCCGCCCGATGAACCGAAGACTCCGGCATGGCTTACGTGGGTTGGATTCAGCGTGTTACTTCTGGCGCTAGGTTGGCTCGCTGTGCGCTGCAATGCAGAGCAAGCCTCGCCCCCCGCGGCGGGTGCTAACTCGGCTCAACGGCCTCAAGGCGCTCCCTAGGTCTTTAGGCCGACAATCGACGTGGTAGGCATTGCTGAGAATTCGATCGGTCGCGAGCGAATTTGCTCGCCTGCAAGAGATTCTCGGCTATCGTTCCGCTCCCTCGGGGCCGTAGCTCAGCTGGGAGAGCGCCGCACTGGCAGTGCGGAGGTCAGGGGTTCGATCCCCCTCGGCTCCACGAAGTTGCTCAGATGTCGTCGTTTGTCGTCGCGTTCTAGGATGGTTTCGCGTGGCAAGACGAATACTCGAGAGTAGTAACGTGAATGCAAGCGGTCTGCTTGCTTGTTGGTTTGCACGGCGTAATTACGCTGTTACACGCTATTTTTGCGTCACCTACATACCGAATGTCGCTCTGGTTCCGACGCACATATTTCGCCACTTTCTCGATGCTGCTCGATCTACTGCGTTTGCACTGAGCCGTATGCGTACGTAGACTCTCGCCGCTTCGTGGTCATCGACCAAGTGTGGCCGATCCATGACTGACCCAGCGAGACTTCTCGCAGAAAAGCACCCGAGGAAGGTCAACTATGCCCCTAGTTGCAATGCGCCAGCTCCTAGATCACGCCGCCGAGAATGGCTACGGCGTGGCTGCTCTCAATGTGAACAACATGGAGCAGATCCAAGCCATCATGGAAGCCGCTCGTGAGACGGACAGCCCGGTTATCGTCCAGGCCAGCCGCGGCGCTCGCTCTTTCACCAACGACAACTTCCTGCGTCACCTCATGCTTGCCGCGGCCGAGCTCTATCCCGAGCTTCCAATCTGCATGCATCAGGATCACGGCAACTCCGCCGAGACCTGCTACTCGGCGATTCACCAGGGCTTCACCAGCGTCATGATGGACGGCTCGCTCGCCCCAGACGGTAAGAGCCCCGCCACCTATGAGTACAACGTCAAGGTCACCAAGCAGGTGTGCGACGTTGCGCATAGCCTCGGCATCTCCGTCGAGGGTGAGCTCGGCTGCCTCGGCGGCATCGAAGACGGCCATGGCGCGGGCCTCAGCCAGGAAGATGCCCTCAAGCACCTGACGGATCCAGTTCAGGCCGTCGACTTCGTTAAGGCGACCGGCGTCGACGCTCTCGCCGTTGCCATCGGCACCAGCCACGGCGCTTACAAGTTCTCGAAGAAGCCCACGGGCGAAGTGCTCGTGATGAGCCGGATCGAGGAGATCCACAAGAAGCTGCCAAACACCCATCTCGTGATGCACGGCTCCTCGAGCGTGCCGCAAGAGTTGCAGGACATCATCAACAAGTACGGCGGCAAGATGAAGCAGACGTACGGCGTGCCGGTGGAAGAGATCCAGCGCGGCATCAAACACGGCGTCCGCAAGATCAACGTCGATACCGACAACCGCATGGCCATCACCGGTGCGATTCGCAAGGTGTTCGCGGAGACCCCCGAGAAGTTCGACCCCCGCGATTACCTCGCACCCGCTCGCGCCGCCATGAAAGAGGTGTGCAAGGCTCGCATGATTGCTTTCGGCCAGGCCGGGCAAGCATCGAAGATCCGCGCCAAGGCCCTCAAGGACATGGCTAAGATCTACAGCGCCTAAGCGTTTACCACGCGGGCAACTGCGCCGCCCTACTCGGCGCTCGCCCCAACGACCCAAGTTCTGTACGCAGAGCTTGGGTCGTTGCTTTTGCGCGTGCAGATCAGGCGATCAAGCGATCAGGCGCAGGCTGCGGGCCTTCACCAGCAAAGGTGGAAGTTGCCTGCCACGTGCAGCAGTGACATCAGGTACAAGCATTCTTGATAGTAACGGTACTTGCCGGTCTGCTGATACACGTTCCAGAGGTTGGAGACGAACTTCGCCCGATCCACATCCGTAGAGGCCAGACTCCCAACTGCCAGCGTACCCGTGAGAGCCGTCGAGCCACCGCCAGACGCGTTGGTACCGTCGACACTGAACAGCGATTGCGTCACGTTGTTGAGACCGAGATAGGGCCGGAAAAAGGCGTGATACTTCTCGACCTGAGCTCTCATGCTGACATTGGGACTGAGCGCGAAATCCGCGGAATGGACGTAATCGACGGCCATGTTCATGACCACCCGCCAGGCGTCGTACGCAAACCGGTCGTGCCCGTTGGATGCTCCAGTCGGTGAGCCCGCGAAGGTCGCATAGTCGGGGTGCAGCCCGGTCGTGGCGTGTGCTGAAATACGGAGGTAGTTCCGACTCGTGGCTGCGATGTCCTTCCACTGACCCGCGTCCGAGAGCGGACCGTACTTGGAGAAGAGCTCGTAAAACGCCGGCACGTGGTAGCTCGGATCAGTGTATTCGTAGCCCGATCCAGCGGGATAGAACACCACCATCTTCTGCAAGGTGTGAATCACGGGGTAGTAGAGGCTACCGACCGCAACATTGTGCAGCATGGCCGTAACAATGTTGTCGGCTTCCTGCTTGTAGTTGATGTTTCCGGCGCTTCCCCATCGGTTATGCGCCATGTAGAGCGCCGCAGCAAAGTACTCCTCGCCGTCTGGGGCTGGCCCGGTCGGCGATTTGAAAGCAACGGTCCAAGACGCGGGGTCCGTCGTGACGACGGTACCTTGCCATCGAAAGTAGTTCCTCCACGTCTCTGGGCTGCCTTGAATCTGCATGTACGTCTTGGCGAAGTTCCACAGCCGATTGAACTGTATCTGCAGATCTGCCTGCACCGCGATCGTCATGCCATACGACATTCCTTCACTGCGAATGTCGTTCGAGTCAGCAGCCCAAATGAACGCCCGGTTTGGGTTTTGCGGCAGCTCGTAATAGACACGATATCCAGCATCCACAACGGGCGTCGACGGCTCACCCGTATCGATCCCAAAGAAGCGATTGACCGCCGTCCGCAACTTGGTTTCGACCTCGCTGCTCGACTTGCCCATCAACGAGCTAAACAGGTTGTTGCCACCCAAGCACGGCTGAGTGGGAATACCGAGACCTGTGCTCGCCCCCGCATCCCCGGTGATGTTCGACGAGATCGCTCCACCCTTCGATTCGAGCTGAGTGATTGCCGTCGTGGCTCCCACCGCAAAGGTCGCACTCGCCGAAGCGCCCCCGCCTGTCGAGTTCGTGCCCCCGTTGAGGACGGTAGTAGTCGTGGTGGGAGCTCCGCCTATTGGGGATGAATCCGACGAACTCCCACCCGTACCCGCAGACTC
>JBLNFG010000641.1:0-3027 GCA_050263495.1 Myxococcales bacterium
CCACCCTGCCAATCTTGCCGTCGGCAGCGCACACGATGTAGTTCTCAAGATCTTTTATACTACGCAACATGGTCAACCTGTGTTTGCAGCGCGTGATCCGAGCACGCAGCCCGAAGGCCAACCTGCAGGAAGAATGCCAAACGTGTGATGCGCTTGCGCCCCTCATAACCAGCACCCGTGCAAGCTGATGCACCGCCCCACCGCTTTTGCGCGTGGCACGCATGATGCGTTCTTCCGCTTTAGGAGGTCCCAATGGCGTACGCGCATACCAATCCGGATTACGATTACTCTCCAGAACGGGCCGTGCGGGAGATTGTCGCTCAACGTAAGCGACATTCAATCATAGCGCTGGGCACCGGCATTCTGTTCTTAGTGGTTTTTGGGACCGTGGTCTATCTGTCTTATCGTGACGTTCCTGCGCCACCAACCCCGGCAAACGGAAACCCAGCGGCCGTTATCCCGCGCCACTAGTCGGGCCGTTCCTACCGTGGATCGTTCGAACCCGCGGGCGGTGGAGAAGAACGGTACAAGCGCGATCACCGGTGGGGCTTCTCGAAAGCCCCTACCATCAGCTCTGGCCTGACCCATCTATCAAAGTCCTCGGCGCTAACCATCCCGAGTTCGATAGCTGCCTGCTTCAGTGTCGAGCCCGAGGCGTGCGCGTGCTTGGCTATCTGGGCGGCGCGTTCGTAGCCGATGCGTGGTGCAAGTGCGGTGACGAGCATGAGCGACCGCTCCAACAGTTCTCCGATGCGCTGCCGGTTAGGCTGTAGTCCGGTGATCAAGTGCTTGTGGAAGCTGTTCAGGCCATCGGTTAACAAGCGAACGCTCTGCAAGAACGCATGAATGAGGAGTGGCTTAGCAACATTGAGCTCGAAATTCCCCGATGCACCTCCAAAATTGACGGCCACGTCATTGCCGAACACTTGAGCGCATAGCATTAGGACTGCTTCGCACTGGGTTGGGTTTACCTTGCCGGGCATGATCGAGCTGCCTGGTTCGTTCTCCGGAATGCTCAGCTCACCGATTCCTGATCGAGGTCCTGACGCGAGCCACCGAACGTCGTTGGCTATCTTCGTCATGCTAGCCGCAAGCGTCTTCAGTGCCCCATGCGCGAAAACAAGTCCGTCATGTGCGGCAAGTGCCTCGAAGCGGTTTGGTGCCACAGTCAGAGCCAACCCGGTGCGACTGGAAAGCACTCGCGCCACTTCGGACCCGAATCGCTCTGGGCAGTTCAGCCCCGTACCTACGGCGGTGCCGCCAATTGCCAGCTCGGAAAGGTGAGTGAAGGAGGCTTCAATATGGGAGATGGCCTGAGTAAGTTGGTGAGCCCATCCGCTCATCTCCTGCCCTAGCGTAAGTGGAGTGGCGTCCATCAGATGGGTGCGCCCGATCTTAACCACCTGACTGAATTGATTGGCCTTCTCCTGAATCGCGTCGCGCATGCACGAGACCGCCGGAACGAGTTCATGCTTCAACGCTCCCAAGGCGGCGATCGACATAGCGGTCGGGAACACGTCGTTGGACGACTGACTTCGGTTGACGTGATCATTCGGATGAACGACGCGTTCTATACCTCTTTCTGCACCAAGGAGTTCACTGGCGCGATTCGCGATCACCTCGTTCACATTCATGTTCGTCTGCGTGCCGCTGCCCGTCTGCCATACGACCAATGGGAACTCGTCGTCGTGCCTTCCATCGAGAATTTCCTGTGCAGCGTTGGTGATGGCTTGAGCTAGACTGCGGTCCAATGCGCCAAGATCAGCATTCGCCAATGCCGCGGCCCGCTTAATTTCGGCAAGTGCGTAGATTACCGCTCGGGGCATTCTTTCGTCTGAGATCCGGAAGTAGTCCAAGCTGCGTTGCGTTTGCGCTCCCCACAGTCTCGCTGCGTCGACAACGACGTCCCCCATCGTGTCGTGCTCGATTCTGGTTTCGGCTGTCTGATCCTCAACTGGCATGATCGTTCCTCCACCTTGCCGAGATGTGTGGTGATGCATAGCATTGGTCGATGTCTCTCGGCGACGAGACCTCGTGCTCGTGGGCCATCAATCAAGAGTTGTAGGCACCCGAGGGGTGGGGCTTGGGTCCGCACCAAATTGCCCCAGCGTGGGACCATACGGCACGCTAAAGTCGCACTCGGACGGTTCGTGCTTTTCCGAGGATGCGCTCGTTCGCGCGAAGAGTGTTCCCGGACGTCCCTGAGGCGCCGAACAGCCTTGGCACAAGCGGTGCAGCCCGTCTCCCACGAACTCCGCGCCGACGAAACTGCAATCCAGCGCGGCCAGAAGACGGAGAATGTGGGCATGAACCCTCTGATTCAGCTTACCAAGACACCCCCTCAACACAGAACGGCTGGTATTGCGGCAAGTTTGATTCTTGCGGGGTTGGCCCTGCGGGGAACGGGATTGACACGCGTGCTGCTGCTAGCCGCCTCTGGCGCTCTGCTCGTGAAGAGTGTCAGGCCATTGCACGACGAAAGCCCGCACCATCATCATCTCAAATTCGGCTGCGGCTCTCGTGACAGGGTCGATGAGGCGTCCTGGGAATCGTTCCCTGCGAGCGACCCTCCCGCCTACTCGGCTTAGGGCGCCAAACAGACCGAGTCCCACAGGTAAAGCGCCGGTGTTCCGCCCGCCCCCCCACGGGGCGTTCTCACAAGAGCATTCCGGCGCATTCCGTCGTGCACTTGAAGGCAGCGGAACTGCAGGAGCGATCGTCGATGCACGCGTCACACTGCTCCAATCGACGATCCTTGTCTTCGTCGGCGTTGTATTCCGCCTCGCAGCGTTCAGTGCAGGCGTTCGTGTCGTAGCTCGAGTCGAAGCAATCCTTATAGCGATTGCATACCTGAGAGCACGTGATCTTGTTCTCGATCTTATCCGCTTCTCCGCACCCGGCAAAAGCCAGCGTGCAGAGCATGGTGCCGAGGAAAAAATCCCGAACCTTCATGAAATACTCCTTCTCTTCACTGCATGAAATGACTGCTCAGAGCTTTGCCGTCGCAGGGGATTATCATTCTGCGGC
>JBLNFG010000642.1:0-7538 GCA_050263495.1 Myxococcales bacterium
TGCCTGTGCAACCCATGTCCTGATTGGCGCGGGCCTGGCCAAGTCCCTGCTTCTCGTAGAAATCGCGAATGACCTTCTCTCGCGCGTCGCGTTGCTCAGGAGTATTCCCCGGCTGCGCGGCGATCTTCTTTTCGTGCGCGCTGGGTGGCGGAGGGCCGCCACCAGCACCGCCACCACCGCCGCCGCCGCCGCCGCCGCCGCCACCACCGCCGCCGCCACCAGCGGGAGCCGCAGGAGCAGAGGGTGCAGCGGGCGCCGCGGGTGCCGCCGGAGCTGCCGCCGAGGCACCACCACCGCCACCGCCGCCACCGCCACCGCCGCCACCACCGCCGCCGACTAGCAGGGCATTCATGAGCCCGGTGCTGCCAGTGATGCCGGTCATGCCGCGCTCGACCAACACGACGGGTGCACCGATGAGCGGAAACATGGCCCCGCCGGTGGTGAGACTCACGACCTCCTTCAACGTACCGGGCTCATTGCCGTGACAGCACTTAACAGCACCGCCTACGTTCAAGATCGGCGACCCCTGGATCTTGGTGCGCATGGGCGCAAGGATGATGCCTTCTGCGCTGGCACCCATCGTAGGGTAGGGGATAGGTATTGGGCTTGGTGCCGCCGGGGTGGTGCAGACACTGACGGCCATGCCCGTCACTTGGTGACCAGATTTCTGCGTCACCACGTCCATTTTGACTGCCGTTACAGCGCCCATTGCCCAGAAAACTCTTTGAATCGAAATCTGGAGGAATTCGCGCTTGAAGTCAAAGCGATTCGTCCGGCCTATTCGTAGGACGACTGCGGAGATCCAAAAGTCCGGCGGGCGGAAGCTATAGCCAAATAGCGAGGCCGCGTGTGGACGGCATCTCCCGAGTTCGGTAGGCTGGTTCAGCGCGAATTGGGTGAACTCAAGAGCATAGGGAACGGTGAAGAAGCTGTCGGTGTCCAAGTCCTCCTACCCATCCACCCGACTCGAACGTGACACGGCGGAAACACCGTCTATCGAGAATGTCGCAATCGCGTCCCAATCCGGCCTCTTAGCGGGAGGGCGTTGGCGATCGGCAAGAGATGACATCCAGGCCAAGACCGTCGAGATCCCATCGGTAAGGTGTGATTGCGCCTGAACTAGAGGATCGGAAGCACTGCAATGGACCAGCCCCCTCTCGACAACCCGACGGCGTTCGCAGCGGATCCGCAGATGATCATCGGCAAACGCGGGGAGCATCTCGTTGTTGCGGTGAAGGCAACGTACGAACTCGTTCCAACCAGTCCGAGACTCGATTTGGCACCGAAGTCGCGTCGTCGCGGACTTCGGCATGCGGACATCCCCTGGGGCAAACCTGAATCGACCAGTATCAAGTATCCAGCGGACATCACACTCCCCAAACCGGGCACCGATGTGGTCGTCGTTTCCAAGGCCTTTCCGCCCGTTGGAGATCCGGTGAAGAGGTTCGACGTGGCAGTGCAGGTTGGACCCTTGAGGGCGGACCTCGTCGTCCATGGGTTGCGCGTATGGGATAACAATGGCTCCTGGTTGTCGTCAGCCCTGCAAGCCAAACCGGTCGAGCTGCGGTATGAGAATGCCTGGGGTGGGCGCGACGATAGCGATCCCGGAGCCTGCGTTGAGGAGCCGCGCAATCCAGTGGGTTTGGGCATCGCGCGTCGCGCCGCAGATTTGACTGGGAAAATGGCGCCCTGCATCGAGTACGCCGAGTTCCCAATGAGCGACGCCCACACTCGTCCGCCACCCGCCGGGGTTGGCGTCGTAGGTAGAAACTGGGAACCGCGACGGAGCTATGCCGGAACCTACGACAAAGCATGGCAGGAGAACCGTGCGCCACTGCTGCCGGACGACGAAGACGACCGCATCCGGTGCTTCGCATCACGCGGACTGCACGCTGAACAGCCGCTGTTCGGTGTTGAGGAGGTGACCCTGCTCAATCTGCTGCCCAACGGGCAATTGGCGCAGTTCTGCTTGCCCGGGGTGGGCGTGGAGGTGAATTTCCTAGTCAAGAATCGCGAGCCAGACATTCAGCAGCCGCATCTCGACACGGTCCTCATCGACACACTCGGTGTTGAGGACGGCCAGCCACTGACGGTCGAGTTGCTCTGGCACGCCAGCACCAAGGCTCCGCGTCGCATGTTGGACTCCACCACAGTCATCAAAGGAATTCGAGTCGCTTGAACGGCATGGCTCTAATTGCTGGACTCGGAGCGCAAACGCCCATCGGCCTTACCGCCATGGAGACGGCCTTCATGTACCGCACCGGTTTGCCGGGCATGCGTGAAGCACCCATCCAAGACGCCGAAGAGCAGCCGATCACGTTCTGCACGGTGAATACCCTGCCAACGCATGCGTTGGCGGGCGAACGTGCACTGACCCTCGGCACGGAAGCGCTTCACGAATGCACTGCGCCGCACCTCGATGCCCTCAAGCAGATGCGGCTCGAGATCCTCTGCTGCATCGACGAATTCATGGCCGAGGTGCCGCAAGGCTCGCTCTCTGCCGCACAGTACTTGGCGAATGGGCTCCGCGACGAGGTTCGGCGTTGGTTCGATCAGAAGCCGGAGATCCGCTTGCATCCGAGCGGCCCCGGCGGCTTTGGTGCGATCTTGCCCGAGGCTTGCGAGCGGCTAGCGAAGGGCGAAATCCAAGCGCTGCTGCTTGGCGGCATGCATTCGGACTACCATCCGCAGCGGATTCAGGCGCTCGAGCAGCACGGGCGACTCTACTCTCGCGAACACTTGGACGCGGTTTTGCCAGGTGAGGGTGCAGCTTTCGTGCTCTTGACCACCGAGCACCTTGCGCGTCATCTAGGCATCGAGCCGTGGGGCACGCTCCACGCTTGTGGCACGGCCCATGAACGCGCAACCCCGTACAATGACGAGAGCGTTTACGAGGCTGCTGGCATGACCGTGGCGCTGCGCAAAGCCACGGCCGAACTTCGCTCGGCGGGCGTGCAAGTGGGCTGGCAACTGAACGACGTTGGCTTCGAGCATTACCGTATTGCAGAATGGCAAGCGATCGCGATGCGCACTCGAGACCTGTGGTGCGAGCCCGGGCGCATTGACATGCCTCTGGCTCGGGTGGGTTATCAAGGCGGGGCCACGTTGCCTTTGCACATGGTCTTGGCAGCCGAGGCTTGGCGGCGCGGATGGGCGCCGCATCAACGAGTGGTGAGTCTCACGGGTAGCGACACAGGCGCGCGAACCGCGGTCTTGATGTCGTCCGAGGGAGCAAGTCGGTGATCTGAAAGGATCGGTACCATGTTGGTTTTGACGGCGCGCAAACGGTGTGGACGGAGGGACGATAAGTAGTCATGGCGAACTCGGCTCCAGCTCCCAATGTTCGTCCAGCCATGAATCCGGCGATTGTCATCGCGGGTGGCGGTGGCGCGGGCGGTGGCAGTGGCCCCGGCGGAGGCGGCGCGGGCGCGGGCAATGAAGGCGCCGGCACTGGCAAGGGCAATGGCGACCCAGATGGTGGCGACAAATCCGGAGAGGACTGCGGTGCAGGTGGCAACGGCGGCTGCTCTAACTGCGGGTCGCAGATCGCCAAGGGTGACCCGGTCGACATTGCCACGGGCGAGGTGTTTACCTTGCCTGCCATCGACTTCGAGCTTCCCGGGCGCTTCAATTTCCAGCTCGTTCGTTCATACAGTACGCGCGACAAACACATCGATCGGGGCCTGGGTTGGGGCTGGGCGCATTGCCTCGATTGGGAGCTGCGCCGTGAAGGTGGCCGCATCCGTGTCACGAGCGGCATGGGGCACGACGAAACGTTCATTACTCCTGAACCCGGTGGCGTCACCGATGCGGGGCCCTGGTACCTGCGTTCTCAGGGGGACAACTACGTTCTGCGTGCGGGCAGTGAATTCCGCCATCACTTTGCACCCGATGAGGCCGATCCGGACCACTTCCGCCTCATTATGGTCAGCTACCGCAAACGCGGGATCATCGGGTTGCATTACGAGGGCGGACGACTTGCAACCGCAATTGATAGTGTTGGGCGCTACATCAATTTCGTGCGTGACCGCGAGGGAAGGGTCACGTCGATCGAGGTTCCTCCACCCGAAGGTCCGGCGCGAATCTTTGCGCGGTTCCGCTACGACCATGAGGGCAGCCTGGTCGAAGCCATTGACGCCGACGGCAACAGCACGACCTACGCCTATGACGCTCAGCATCGGTTGCTGCAATATCGCCACGCGACGGGGCTCACCTTCCATTTCCGTTACGATCGCGAGGGGCGATGTGTTGAGACTTGGGGCGATTACCCAGGCGGCACCGATCCGGCCTTGGCGAGCAACGTGCCCGAGTTTCTGGCGGATGGTGAGACTCGCGCCAAGGGCATTTACCACATCAAGCTAGAGTTCGGAGACGACGGTTATCGTGAGTCCATCGACTCGGTGCGCCTGCAGCGCTTCTTCACCAACGCAAAGGGTCTGGTGGACAAGGGCGTAGACGCCTTGGGTAATGCGACCGAACGCACCTTCGACAAGGCAGGCAACGTTACGAGCCAAACCGATCGCCTCGGTGGTACCTCGCGCTACACCTACGATCAATTCGGCAACCTGACGTCGGAAACCGATGTCGAAGGCCGAACCTACGCGTTCGAGTACGGCAGTGACGCTCGCCTGGAGAAGATGACCGATCCAGCGGGCAACTCGATCAACCTGCACTACAACGCCGACGGTGAACTCGAATACGTCGAAGATTTGCGGGGCGGAGTCGTGTTCAATCAACTCGACGAACACGGCCAGGTGCTTGCTCAGGTGCACGAGAACGGTGGACGTACCGAGTTCGAATACGACGCGCATGCCAATTGCGTTCAGCGGCGTGACCCGAACGGCGATGTGTTTCGCTATGTCTACGATTGGTGGGGCAATCGCCTGGAGAAGCACGCCCCAAATGGCCGCGTGACTCAGTCCACTTACGCGCCTTCTGGCAAGTTGGTGCACGCCCGAGATTCCATGGGTCGCGAGAAGCGCTGGGAATACGACGGCATGGGCAACTGTGTCGCGATTCAGACTCCCGATAAGTACTGGACGCGTTTCTTCTACGGTGGGTTTCGCTGGCTCTGCTGCACCACTCATCCTGATGGGACGAGCGCACAACGCCGATACAACCGCGAGGGCTGGTTGGTCGAGCAACAGAATGAACGCGGCGAGCGTTACGTCATTGGGCATGACCCGAATGGTCTTCCGAGCGAAGAGCTGACGTACGACGGACGGCAGTGCCGCGCTGGCTACGATGCGATGACGCGCATGGTGTGGTTCGAGGAGGATGACGACCGAACCGAGTTCGAACGGAGTCCCATGGGTCTGCTCCTTGCGAAGAGCAAGCGTTCGGGGGCTGAGCAACGATTCCGCTATGACGTGCGCGGTAAACTCGTTGCGGCGGAGAATGCCCAGGTTAGCTTCGAGTGGACTCGTGATCCTGGCGGTGCATTGCTCAGCGAGGCTCAAAAAAATCCCAGCGCGAAGTATCGACTCGAATACCAACTCGATCGTGCAGGCAATTGCGTTAAGCTCCAAACGTCCGAAGGCCTAGCCCTCGACTACATTCGCGATGCAAGGGGCGACGTCCAGGCAATCCGCGCTCAGGGTGAATCGATTATTGAAATGAGGCGAAGCCCTGAAGGCACGCCCGTCGAGTTCACTCTCCCTGGTAGAGCGGCCATCGTCGACGACGTGGATCAATGGGACCGCGTGGAGCGTCGAAGGATAGCACGCGAGGAAGAGCCGAAGCCTTCCCTCGAGCCCGAGTGGCTCGGCACGGCCAGCCCTGGAACGTTTCGCGTGTACCAGTGGGATCCGATGGACCAGCTGGCGATGGATAGCTCCGGTGAGACGACCACCACCTACGAGTACGACGCGCGCCAGTTCTTGCGCGCTAAGCGCGTCGCCCCAACGGGTGAGGCCGAGGAGTTTCGTTTCGACGAACTCGGTGCTCCCTTCGAGTCTGGCCAGAGCGACGTGCCGCGCCGCGACTACGCTCCAGGCGGTTTGCTGGAACGACGCGGTAACGTTGAGTACCAGTACGACAAGCGCCATCGACTCGTAGAAAAGCGGGAGTTGGAATCCGAGCAGGCCGCGCGGGTATGGCGCTTCGAGTGGGACGACTGGGACATGCTTTCAGCCGTCGAAACGCCGCGTGGCATGCGCGCCGAGTATTTATACGACGCCTTTGCGCGCCGGATGCAGAAGAAGGTCTTTCGTCTCGATCGCCTCGACGAGGGAGCGCCGCAACACACGTTGCTGTGGCGCACGGATTATCTCTGGGCAAAAGCTAGCCTACTGCAGGAAATCGACTACGACGCCGATGCGGCACGCACGCGAACGCGCTCCTACTTGTACGAAGAAGCTGGCGACTACTTGCCCCTTGGCCATCGCGACAATGACGGCCCGTGGCGCTACTATTTTGCCGATCCGAACGGCACGCCAGAAGAGATCCTAGATGCGTGCGGCAAGGTGCTCGGGCGCCTGCGTCGCAAAGCGTACGGTCGCACGGAGGTGCTGAACGGGTCCACGGACACGACGCAGATCCGCTTTCCCGGACAATACGAGGATCCCGAAACGGGCCTACATTACAACCGCTACCGCTACTACGATCCGGACACCGGTCGCTACCTGAGCCCCGATCCAATCGGCATCGACGGCGGAAATGACCTATTCGCGTATGGTCCCAATCCCATCAGTTGGTTCGATCCAATTGGGTGGGAACACTACATGCGGATTACGAAGGCGACCAAGGCCGACGGACGGACGCCGTTGGTTGCCGACGTAACGGACGATAGCCAAGGGGTGAGGCTCCAGGGAATGACTGTCAGGTCGGGTACGGTTGACGATCACCAGATGCTTTCGAGAGAAACACTGAAGGCTGACTCGTCTACGCATACCGAACGGAAGCTGATGCACGCGCTCGGTGGGGTCAAGGAAGGCGATCTCGAGGGCGCTCAAGTCGAACTAGAAGGCGAATTCCCGCCGTGTCGCCAATGTCACCGGGCGATGCATCACTTCGCCGAGAAGAACGGGATGGATATGAAGTACAGCTGGCGCGGAGCTGATGGAAAGATGAAGAGCGTCACCTACCCGGTGAGTGGGGAAGGACAGAAACAAGGCGACGGTGACGCAGCGAAGCTGCTGCGGTCTTACGACTTGCAAGAGCGGGAGAAACCTTTGCCCACGAAGCTCAGCGAAGACGACATTCGTAGGCAGAGAGACGCGGCCAAGCACCATAGCCTTGCGACGCCGGAAAAGGATGCGGACGGCAAATCCGAGTACGACCGCCAATGTGCGGCGATCGAAGAATCTCGCAAGAGTTGGACGCCGCCCCGTCCGATCAAAGATGACTACGACGCACAGAAGAACGCCGGCAAGCCCAGCTTGTAGAGAATGAAAGGTTGATATGAGCATCGACTGGACTTCATTTCAAGGACACACCGCGACAGCTGGTCAGATCCCGGCGTACCTGCAGGCACTGGTAAGCTCTCGCGGTGCCACCAGAAGTGAGCGCGAAGACAAGCGAGGCGGTGCCTATGAGTA
>JBLNFG010000643.1:0-3992 GCA_050263495.1 Myxococcales bacterium
AGAAACGAGGCCAGCAGCGCGAATTGGCTCGGAGGGCCTGATCCGCAGGACCCAATTGTTTCGATAGCCTGGCCGCTACGAGCTGAAGCCGTGCTCAGTTGAAGATGTCGTCGAAGGCACGCTCGAAGTCGTCGTCGGCGTTCACTGCACGTGCTGGCTTGGCCTGAGGCACGGCTTCGTCGGGGCGATGTAGCGCGTTGATGCGCTCGACGACGTCCCGATAGTTGGGCTCAGTGCGTGCGATCTCACGGAAGTAATGGACGGCCGTGTTGTAGTCGCTCTTCATCTCGTGCGCGATACCCAGATCGTAATAGAGGCTCAGCTCCTGCTCGTTCGTCTTTTGTTTGGCAGCGAGGCCGCGCATGTACGCTTCGATCGCGAGATCGACGTCGTTCTGCTCCAGATGAATCAGTCCCATCATCGCATGGCACATGCATTCTCGGGCGGGATCTCGAGCCGCAATTCCGAACTCCTTGAATGCGTCTCCTGTGAGTCCCATCTCCTTGTACGCCACACCCAAATCGTAATGCGTGGCGCTGTCCGTCTCTTCTACTTGCTGGGAGCGGAAGCCGGCCTTCAGTTGCGCGAACACTGCGTCCACATCCGCCACTGGTGCGGCCGAAGACCTTCGGGCGTTACCGTGCATTTCTAGGTCGTCGAGTGCTCGGAATGACGATTCGAGCTCATCGACGTCATCGAGCCCGGCACTCTTTACCTGCGACTGATCGCGTGGGGGGGCTTCGGCGCGATCGCCAGTAAGTTGCGCGATCTCGTCGAGCTTCTCAAGTACCAATGGGTGGTTCGGGCTGCGCCTTAGCTGCTGCTCCAAAAGGGCACGAGCCTGCTCGTGTTCCCCCCTTTGCACCATCCAGTCTGCTTCGTCCAGGATCTGCTCGATGTCGTAGTGCGTGGACGACAAGCTTCCGCTCGCCGGATCTTGCGTGAGCACCTCGTCGAGAGCAAAGCTTGGCAGCTCGCGATCCTCCGAGCGCTCGGCAACCTCGGCGAACGGGTCGTCTACTTCAGACAGGTGCGGCGGCACTACTGAGGAAAAGGCGCGTGAAGCGCGGGTACCCTCGATATCGTACGAAGTCAGCGCACCGCTGCGGCGCGACGATTGACGCGATTCAGGTGTAGCTTCGGGCCGCACGGAACGTGCAGGCGGCTGCCCATAGAGTTCCGTGTAGAGCCGCACTGCTTCCGGGTGATCGGGATCGGAGGCGAGGACCTCCTCCACGAACGGAACTGCTTCCTGAATGTAACCGTACTGGATCAAGAGCACGGCGATGTTGATCGACTCCGCCAACATCGCCTGGTAATCACCGGACTCGTACAGAACTTCGCGGAGCTTGTATCGGAGATCGAGCGAGTTCGGATCGAGCAGCAGGGCTCGATTGAGCGTTTCGAGCGACTTTTCGAACAACCGCATGCGACGGAACGTGTCCGCATCGGTCAGAGCATGTTGAATGAGGGCTGCTGGATCTGTAGCGGCCGGCGCTTGCGACAGGGCCGCCGGCGCCTGCGAAGGGGCGGCTTGAGCTGGCTGTAGGGATGGGCGCCTCGAGCTGCGTTGGGCGCCCGCTTGGACGTTGGGTTCATCGACGAATTCTAGCTCTTCGTCGATCTCCTCGATCTCCTCCGGTTCCTCTGCCGGCTCCTCGGGCTGCGGTTGGGGCTGCTCCCCTTGCGGGGCCATACTGGTCGGTTTGGCTGCCAGCATGGCGTGCGAGGAGGGGCCACCGTGAGCGAGCACCTGCAACGCGCGAACCTGATCGTCCTCTGGCGCAATCTGTATCAGATGGTCGACGAGCTGGAAGAACAGCTGCTGCTCGCCCTTCTCTCGCGCCAACATCGCCATTTCCTTGTACACCTCGGTGGCTTTGTCGGGCTGTTCGAGCAGTGTGAAGGCCTGCGCCAGCAGGCCAAAAACGACTAAGTCCTTCGGATCGGCTCGGAAGCAGATCTGCAGCTTGGTCAGTGCGGCGAGCCCGTCGTTGCGCGCGCCGCGCTTGAGATGCACCTCGGCGCCCAAGCGAGCCAGCGTGGGGTCTTGCTTGAAGTTCATGCCGCGGTCGACAACGCGCAGTACATCGTCGACGCGACCTAGTTTGTGCAGCAACTCTGCCGCGGATCGGAAGGCGCTGATCCCAGTGTCAATCTCTTCCAGGTGGCACAGTGCTTCAGCGAGCCGCACGTGGGTGAGGGGATTGTTCGGATCGAGCGCCACCATCTGCTGGTAGATCTCGATTGCCTCCTGCTTGCGACCGAGCCGCAGATAGCGCGTGGCCACCTCGTCGTATGCTTGGATTGCATCGCTGGTCAGCTGCAGTTTGGCGTAGATCTGCGCGAGTCGCGGCACAACGTGCGCGAAGCGGTCGGCGAGATCGGGAGATCGCTTCTGGATATGATCTCGGATCTGCTTGTAAACCGCGACGGCTTTTACGGCGAAACCCTGGGTTTCGTACAATTGCGCGACGCGATCGTAGGTGGACATCGCATCGGCGAAGGCCTGCATTTTGATCTGCAGATCACCTAGTTTCAGCAAGGTCCGTGTGTCGCTCGGCTCCTCCCGAAGCACTCGCTGATACTCCTCGAGTGCACGGTCATACCGTTTTTTGTCGATGAACTTCTGCGCCGAGAGGAGCGCTTTTTCGCGATCAATTGCCACGTTGTTTGCGGAGGACGCCTAATATGCGCCCGGTCGATGCGCTGGTGGAGGACCGGCACACCGAGGCGCTAGTTTGATGCTGCCCGCGAAGGGGGTGCAACCGCGAATTGCGAGACAGCATCAATCATACTGCGCCGTTAGAAAACCAGCAGCGTTTGCTGCAGCCAACCACCATTACGACCAAGCCATTGGGCCGGCTCAGGCCTTGGGTGCGATTTCATGAGAAGCAGCGCCCAGGAACTCGGTGGTGGATGGTGGGTTCAGTAGCCGCGCGAGCTTGCCTGGCCGGCGCTGCGCAACTACTCCGAGAACCAAGCCGACCTTGCCATTGATCGGCGGCTCGTGCACGAAATACGCCGATTCTTGGGCACAAACCACCGCCCTCGGGGCACCGCGTTCGTAACGTGCGCTGGGCCATACCTCACCAAAACGTGCGTTCACTAGCCGTTTCTTCTCACAAGCCCAACTCCTCCTTGCAGCTTCGTGGCGTTCGCATGGTTCTTTTGCCATCTTGCTCGCAGGCGCTTCCCTTCGGGTCGCACGTTGGTGTTGCTCGTGGGGCGGAGAACTACGCGAACACCCACAGGAGCAGCGGGCTGCTGCACTCCGTTGAGGTTTCGGCGCCGGCTCTCTGTCCTCTTCCCTCATCTGACGGCAGGGTTGCCCGCGCTATGTTGCCCTTCTTGGTGCAGCAGGCGGGGCGGCCACTTGTTCTGCGATGGCCCGACGCCGGCCGCTACTCCGCACTGAGACCCGCTAATCCACAGGCCCATTGCGCTCCTTGGACCCGCCAAAGCCAGAGAGTGGTGCGACAGGTTTGGTGGCCTGTGCGGCGCGGAACCGACGCGCTTGGCCGTCGAGTTTCCGCGTTGTTCCTTCTGGGGTGGGCTGTCTTACCGAGCGAACGCGGCAACCGCGAATACCCACGGGCAAGGGATTGGATTGCGCGGTGCTCACTCCTCGGGCGCCCCGCTCACCTGCCGCCTGCGGCGCATGCCCAGCTTCGCTGGTCACCGTGGCCCTGCGCAGAATTCTCCACTGCGTGTGGTGCTGCCTCCACCCGTCGGCGCTACGCGCCGCCGACCTCCTCCAACATCGTGCTCGGTCGCTGCTGGCGACCTGCGCGCGATGGGAAGGAGGTGGAAGACACCAAAAATAGCTGTCGCGACGATGGTCAAACGAGCTCGGCCCGAAGGGCCGCCGCGGCACGGCCATCGCTCCTCCCATTCGCGCGCAGCAGCTTGCTTGGCTGCGAGCACGAATTTGGGAGGAGCAAGCACTCGCGGAGCGAGTGCGGTGGTGGGCAGCAAAACACTTGCCGCCT
>JBLNFG010000644.1:0-5041 GCA_050263495.1 Myxococcales bacterium
GGGGGTCTCGCTGACCGGGGCCGGCCGAGGGTCGACCACGGCGCGAGCCGCGGTCTTTACGTCCGAGTGCGACGCGGTCTTTACGTCCGAGTCCGACGCGGTCTTTACGTCCGAGTCCGACGCGGTCTTTACGTCCGAGTCCGACGCGGTCTTTACGTCGGCGGGATCCAACGCGACCGCGGGATCCAACGCGACCGCGGCAACGGGCACGACTACTGATTCCACAGTAATGTCGCGCACTGCAGATTCGTTCGAGGCACCGACGGGGCTCGCCGCTAGTGCACGCGCGACCACGGGTCGACTCGGCGCAAGAGGTCGACTCGCGGAGGCGCTAACTCTCGCCCTGGGCGTTGGCGGATCGACGACATAGGCCGTCGCGGACACGGCCGTCCCAATCGCCGCACCAACCACCAATCCCCCCAGGAACTTGCCACCAAACAACAAGGGGATAATCCCTTTGGCGCCCACGGCTGCGCCTGCAGTCAAACTCGGAATGCTCGCCGCTGCACCTGTGGTTGCTACCTGCACTCCGACGGTTGCCGCTGCTGCAAGCGCCATGCGCACTGCGTGACGATCGGCGTGAGTGGGCGGCTCTTCAGCACGAGCCGCTCGATAAAGAGCTCGCAGTGCTTCGTAGTCGTCGTTCATGGTTGTCTCCAGTCGTCTAGATTGCACTGCGCGAACTTTTGCCGCATCTGTTGTCGGGCTGCTCGAAGCCGTGAGTACAACGTATTCGCATTCACATCGAGTGTAAGACAAGCCTCGGGTACGCTCATTCCTTCGAGGTCGACCAGCACTAGGACGTCTCGCTTCTCTTCATCCAATCGTTCCAACAGTACTAAGAGTTGCCGCAGTGCCTGCCCACGAGCGGCGTGTCGTTCCGGGTTCGGAAGCGAACAATCGGCAACTAAGTCAGCCTCGTCGCCCAACCCTAACGAGCCGCCACGGTATCTCTGGCGTCGTTGTGCCGCAGCTACTCGGCGCAAAATCGAGTAGAGCCAGGATCGCAGGCTACCGCGGGGAACGAACTCGCCGAGCCGTCGGTGCACGACCAAGAACACCTCTTGCGCTGCGTCGCGCAAGCCGGACTCGTGAACGCCCAACCGCCTCAGGTTTCGCCAGACGAAGTCAAAGTGCTGCGCATAGATGGTGTCAAAGTCGAGGCACTCCGCACCCGTCAGGGCAGAATCGACCTCCAGTGCCTCTTGAACTGACATCGCCACGAGCACCAACCTGCCATGTCTCTTCGCGCTCGAATCCGTTAGAGCAACCAGGAAAATCCGCCAGCCACACGCAGCGACCACCGCTCTGGCTCAAATCGCCAATCATTTCCGGAGAATCCGAACTCGGGCCACAGAGCCGGCAAGGCCAGCTCGGTTCGAATCTCGGCGCCTAACTTGGACCAAAGCATGGGTCGCCAAATGAGCGAACCAACCCCCGCCAACCAAAGCCCATGCCCAAGTGTCGACGCGCGCACGCCCTTGCCTTGGCCCATTAGATCGCCAGCTTCCGCGCCGAGGCACACGAGCACACGCGCCCGCAGGCTCGGGTGAATGCAAGCGAGCCCTTGGCCACCAAGAAAGGAGATACTGCTCCCGCGTTGCGGGCTCAGCGCAGTCCACTGTGGCGCCAACCATTCTGCCGTAACGGAATAGGACCACCGTCGCCGATCCATCCAGAGCGCGAGATTCGGTCCGAACGAAACCTGCGGGAGCATCCCGTACTCGGTCCAGAACAAGGCCGAAGGGGTAAACCGAAACCGTTCGTCTTTTCTTTTTGGTTGGTCCGTCGCAACCACGACGGTGGGCGATGGCGGCGCAGCGACGTCAGCTTTCGGGGGTTCACTCGGCGCGGGTTCAGTCGGCGCTGCGCTGGAGTTCGGCGCGGCACTGCCGTTCGGCGCGGCACTGCCGTTCGGCGCAGCACTGCCGTTCGGCGCAGCACTGCCGTTCGGCGCAGCATTCGAGGCGGCGGTCGCAGTCTTGGGCACCGCCGCGGAGCTTGCCGGATCGGGAGCAGTTGCACTCGTGGTAGCCTGCGGCAGCTCAGCTTCGGATGGTGCGTCCCGGTTCGACGCTGTTGACGAGACGCGCGCTTGGGGATCGATGGCAAGCGCCAAAATTACGGTTAGCGTCTCTGCCAAGGCACTGCACGACTCGGAAGCAACCTGCCGTCGCCCACCCTCCAAATCCAAGGAAAGCACGTATCTGTCGCGATGCGCGATCGTGGCTTTCGCAACGATCGGGGCCTCGGGGGGATTCTGCACCATTGCTGCGACGCGTTGCACGATGAACCCATGGCTCGGGCATTCGAGCGGGGCGCGATACGTGAGTTGGACGCACGCCGCCGGCTCGATGCGCGACGCAGACACATTGCCTTCAGCCCCGGCTACCCAGGTTGCCGCCCACGTGGATGCCCACGCGGTCGTGATTCCGACCGTGGCGCAGCCGACAAGGCGAGGGGCAAGGTTCATTGGGGAGGGGCAAACGCGAAACTCACAAGTCCTTCTTGTAGACGCGGTACTTCTTATAGACGTGGGCACCCATGGACTTGATTCCAACGTTGATGGGAGCGTCGTCTTCGCGCGTCCAAGACAGCTCACCCCATTCGTAGCCCTTGGCCGCCCCTCGTTTGGCAACCTCGACGTACATGGCCGCGGAGAGCCCGCCGTAGCGCTTAACGTTCTTGCGAATATCTTCCCGGATCCCGAGCATCATCAAACGCGTCGATTTCGGGCGGCGGATCTTTAGACGCCACAGCAAGCGTGCCGCACCAATTGGCAGACCAAAGTTGAACAGCTTGCCGTCCAAGCCCCGCAGTGCTTCGTTCAGGTTGGGAAGCGCGATGCACATGCCAGCCGCTTCACCGTCGATCTCTGCGATGAACGCAATGTCCGGATCGAGGATCAGCTTCATATCCTGAGCGACTTTCTTCGTCTCTTTGGGCAGCGCGGGCACCATGCCCCACTTGCCCTTCCAAGCATCGTTGTAGATGCTCATGATGTTGTTGAGTTCCTGTTCGAGGTTCTTGACGTCGATCGTGCGTAACTTGACCTCGGGCATGGCTTTGATCTGCTCCCAAGCCTTCACCACGCGCTTCGGAAACGGGAGCGTGACATCGTAACGCCAGCAGAGGAGGTCTTTCTCTTTCTCGCAACCGTAGGCTTCGATGAGTTGGCTCTGGTAGCGACGGTTGTGAGCCATCATCAGGTTGGGGCCGTACTCGAAACCTTCGATCAGGCATCCCACCTCGTCGTTGAAGTACAAGGAAATCGGACCAAACATCCGCTTCATGCCGCGTCCACGCAGCCAAGAACTCGCCGTGTCGAGCAGGGCCTTCGATACCTCCGTGTCGTGGATTGTGTCCAGAAAGCCAAAGAAACCCGTTTCGTCCCCATGCTCCCGGAGATATTCGCGATCCACGGTGACCGAGCAGCGTCCCACGAGTTCCCCATTCTTCCACGCCGTGAACAAGCTGACCTCAGCACGGTCGAAGAGTGGGTTCTTGCGCGGTGACAGGCGCTCTCTGAACTCGAACTCCAAGGGGGCCACCCAAGTGGGATCGTGCTTGAACACTCGATACCCCGCTTCGATGAAGTCGTCGATGTTGGTGCCCGGGACGTGCTCGCGAATCTCGATATCCATGGTCGACTCGACGATCTATCGCACATTCGGTAGTGCCGCTCGCAAAAAGTCCGCCGAACCGTTTGCGCGGCTTTTGGGAGCGGCTCCACCCGCCACCGTGCCCCCGTCCCCTAGGGGATCGCCCGAACCGCTGGAGTGCCGAACGACTCAACTCCCGCGACCACATCGCCGAAGCAAGGTGCCTGAAGCGGAGCCTCGGGCCGTCTCTCCTCGCCCAGTCTCGGTTCTCCCGTGTTCTCGCGACATTCTGACCTGAAGAGGCCGCATCCGAGTGCTGAACGGTCCTCGGCACCAGCAACAAGCAGCACGCTTCGGCACACGTTCTGCGCGATTTGGCTCGACTGGGCAAGACTGACATCGGGGCGGGCAGGACCATGCACAGCAGCGCTGTCTCGTCGCGCACTCCAGAAGCATCCTTGACGCATTTTTGTAGCGCCTTCTCCTCGCCGCCGAGCGCGTGCGTTTTTCTCGTGGCTCGCTGGGTCGCGGTACTACGCTGAGACGCGATGCAGAAGCGCCGTTGCCTTTCCCACGCTGTCCTCGCCCTCGTGGCGCTCCCCTTGCTCTTGAGTTCGTGTAAGAACGAAAGCCGAGGTAGCGCCGAAGCCATTGATGCCCGACTCTGGGAATCGACCGCTCCATTCGACGTGCAGGATGCGTCCCTGTCCGCGGAAGAGTATCGGGCAATGGGCGTCTCCGCGCTCGATCGGAATTGGAGTGCTGAAGATCTGCGCTCGGCGGCGTTGGCCCTGGAGGTGTTATCGAAGAAGGATCCACGGCAATTACCGCAGTGCCAGAGCGCACGCTCAGGGGACGTATTCGAGCATATCATTCGGCGCGACCAAGTTGTTGCGCTCGCCAACCCGGCTCTACCGATCTCGATTCGAGTGACAGAAGCGGCAGAGTACACGCAATCGCTCGATCAAATTGCGAGGCTATATCTCTCGGCCTTGCAGCACAAGCTAGTCTCTGGCGGGTGCGTGGTCGAGCTCTACGGTGCGCAGCTTCGAACGTTCCATGTGGTCATGGATCAACTCGATGAGTTTCTCCCGACCTTGGCCCCAACGGACCCATCCTATGCCGTGCGCATGGGAGCACTCGAAAGAATCCGCGCCGGGCTTGCGGAGGTTCTGGCGAACATCGTGAGCGCAATCTCCGAACCGCGATTCTACGACCGCTTGGCCCGAAAGAAGCTGGTAGGGTACTGCCTGGAAGACTTCGACGCGCTCGTTCCACGCCTCACCTTGCAGACCAAGAAGCAGCTCTTGGATCAACTGACGGAAGCCTCGGTCAATCGCCACTTGGCGAATCTCCAACCCGAATTGAGCCGCCTGCGCGACCGCGTCGGGTACTGCGTCTCGAGCGCAGCCACGGCACCTCAGCATTGAGGCCCGTCG
>JBLNFG010000645.1:0-2598 GCA_050263495.1 Myxococcales bacterium
TCCCCCCCGGGCTCAAGTGAAGTTCAGATATTCTGCGGCTGCGGTCAGGCAGCGGACGAAACTGGGCCACCGGGAACAAAGTGCGCTATGAAACGGTCGCGATGTCAACCATAGTGGCGGAACGTACTACCCGTAGTCCTTGGTTCTGGCTGACGCTGACCGCTGCATGCTGGAATCTCAGCTGTTCAGGTCAGGCTTCGACGGTTTCGGCCGATACACCAAGGCGCGCTGTTCCAATTCCAGCGTGCGCCATGGCTCTGCCGGTGCGTGCAGAATCGCAGCGACAGTACATGAGACAATTGTCAGATGCAGACATATGGAGGGCGGTGTTCCCTTCCTTCAATGAAGCATCTGGAGGATTACCTGAACAAGCACCAACCTGTACGGGTGAGTTCCTGTTTCGAGATCCGCAGTTCGAAGGCAGTCATGTGCGCCGCCAATGGCCGTTTACGCCGGCCCCCGGTGATCTCCTCTTTGGCTCAGGCCCGAAGCGAACCAAGATTGTGTGGTTCAAAACGCACGAATGGGGTGACGGCACCGTGGGTGGTGTTGTCGCGATGGTGCGCGCCGAGGAAGATTTCGCTGAAGTCTACGGAGTAGGAGTATTTCGAGGTTCACCTGATAAAAGCCGCTTCGCGACCGAGCGCGTTGGCGGCACCGTCGTGCTGACCGCTACGGACGATCGCTGCACGGGCAAACCGGTGGATGCAGAGTGTGAGAGTTTGATTCGCGTGATGATGCCGTGGAAGGGGCAGCTCGTCGAGCAGGCAACGATTGCGGCTGAACGCAGGTATATCGCCGCAAAAGGTGAACCAGGCGCTACAGGTCGGGTGACCTATCGAATGACTGGTACTCCGATCTTCGAGTCCACACGCGTCCGTGTGTTGGAACAGGTTCAAGTTACCGATTCCGCGGGTAGAAAGCTAAGGCAGGTCGAACTCGAGCGTCGTTACGACTTGTCCGAGGGTAGGCTCGTTGAACGTCAACCTTCATTGTGGGATCGAGTGGTTGGTACCACCAATGAGACAACGGTAGATAAGGCCGTTGAGTCCGAGGGCGGTGCTGGGGCTAACGCTCAAACTGGGACGGACGCTGCATCTCCGGCAGAGCAAGCAAAGTCTCAACCCAAAAAGCATTGAGCCACCGCCCGCGGCGCGCTCGCGAAGCAGTTGTGTAGTGACTGTCTCACGTGCGCGCCGCTGATCAGAGGAAATGGCACGCTTCTGCCCAGTGCAAGGAAGGATGCCTCAGGTGAAATCCTGAGGAAATGAGTTGTGTCGCAGCGGCGCAGCCGCCCGCACGCAGTGGCGCTAAGAGGCGGCCCGAGTTTTAGGGCAATAGGCGTGGGCCACCGCTGGTCGAAACCGGAGGGCGCTCGATCGCCTCCAGCTTCCGACAACGCCGCGCGCCCTGTGTGGTTGCTCGGACTCCGCCCTGCGGCGAGCCGACAGTTGGGAGGCTCCTTCTCGAGGACTCCATGCATGTTGCGGCCCAGCACCGCAGTCGCTCGACGCTTGCCCCTCTGAGTTTTTGTTGCCCACCACCGGCTCCGCTTGCAGCGTCGCCTTGCTCCTCCCAAATCCGTGCTCGCCCCGGGGCTTCGCACGGATGGGAGGAGCGGTGTTCTGCAGTGTTTCACCTCTCGGCTTGCAGCCTTAGAATGTGAGCGGATGCCCCTCGAATTGAACTCCGTGTACGTCACCGCTGCCATCGAGCTTCTGGCCATGATTGTGCACGCGACGGTGATCGCAGGGGTGCTGCTCAGCCGACGTCGCGCTCCTTCGGCGACCCTCGCTTGGATTCTGTTCATTGTGCTCGCTCCAGTAGTGGGGGCCGTCACTTATCTTGCAGTAGGGCGAACACGCATGCGTCGCAGCGTCAAGCGCGCTGGGCGAGCGGAGGCGCAGCTGCGCGATGTCCTGTCGCGCCACGGCACTCGAACTCAGGAATTTGGGGAGAGTCTGCCCGAGCCGCGCACCGCGGCACAGATTCGGTTAGGCAACGCGCTTGCCAGCAGAACGGCAAGTTGGGGAAATTCGGCGCGCGTTCTGAACGACGCTGCAACGACTTACCGAGAGATGATCGCGGCCATCGATCAAGCCCATGATCACGTGCACGTGGAGTTCTACATCATTCAGCCCGACGTAGTCGGTACCACCTTGCGTGAACACTTGGTGCGTAAGGCGGCAGAAGGGGTTGAGGTGCGTCTGCTTTGCGACGCGATCGGCAGCGTTGCGTTGCCACCCGGCTTTTGGGAACCCCTGCGTGCGGCGGGTGGTCATGCGGCGAGTTTTGCTCCGCTCATGAGACTCGTCCCACGCTTGAGGCGCCGCGATCGCATAGACTTTCGTAACCACCGCAAGATTGTCGTAGTCGACGGCCGTGTCGGATTCACTGGCGGCATCAATGTGGGGCGAGAGTACCTGGGGCTCGATCCAAACATTGGGCGCTGGCGCGACGCGCACGTACGCATTGAAGGTCCGGCAGTGGTGAACCTGCAACAAGCCTTCGTGCAGGACTGGCTGATGACCACGGGGGAGACACTGGAGGCTTCGCGTTTCTTCGCCTTTGGGCAGCCACCCGCCGGAAACAGCCTGG
>JBLNFG010000646.1:0-5179 GCA_050263495.1 Myxococcales bacterium
CTCGGACGAGTTGGCGGGGGTCATGCTACTCGGATTTGGTATCGAAACCAAAGCGCACCGTGCAGAGAAAAGCTGAAGTCGGTCTCGCTCATGACGGTAGCGGTCAGCCGAACAAACACTCGTTTACCATCGCGTGCCATAGAGAGACCCACGCGACGGCTTCAATAAGGGCAGCATTAACCGTTGTGGACCGGAGCGAGCGATTGCGCGTGAGCTATGCCGAACGGGTCGAGCACGAGCTAGAGTCGCGTTGGCTTGGTACTCGCGTTCCGAGCGCCCGTCCGGCGCCGCGACTCATTGTTTCTTATAATGGCGCCGGTACGCGCTCGTTGGTGACCAGGGAGTTCTGAGCGACCCGCACGCTGCTCAATGCTGAGGGGGCCAACTCGCCGCATCACTCCTGAACCGATGGCGCATGCGGCAGTATTGTGAGAGACGCGTGGCGGTTGGAGGCAGCCACATCCGAACGGCCCCAAATTCCGTCCCCCAGATCGGCAAGTCGGCGCAAGCCCGCCGCTGCTGGGTCCCGACGGGGGCGACTTTTCTGCCCCAATGCTCGGAGCGCCGGAAATGAATTAATGCCGATTGATACTATACTGATGCACGCAGCAATGCTGCTATTGCCCACCCCCGTGCTTCTCTGGATTCTTATCTATGATCCCTAGTTCCAGCCGCAACAGCCGATGGTATGCGTTCGCACCGCTCGTGTGGGCTGTGACGGGGTTTTTTCCCGCGGCAAGTTGTACCGACAAAAGGAATGACTGCCATTCTCGCGCCGATTGCATGGGGCCGAGTATCGGTGGGGCGACGGGAGGGCAGACGTACGGTGCTGGGGCCGAGCAGGGCGGTGCGACTGCTGGGGCCTCTGCTGGTGAGACGGAATACGAGCTCGCGGGGCGAGCCGGCGGGTCTGCCACTACGCCTTGCAATGGAACCTGTGCCCCTCCCACGCCGGTTTGCAGCCCTTCCACGAATCGTTGCGTCGAATGCCTGATGGACGAGCACTGCGGCGCATCGAGACCCGTCTGTTCTGATTCGGGGAATTGCGTGGAGTGCACCGCCACTGAGCACTGTCAGGGTGCCAAGGCTGTCTGCAAGTTGGATTCGAATCGCTGTGTTGAATGCGAGAGCAATGCCGACTGCACGGCAACCGTGAATCGGCTCGTATGTGACTCTGCCAATCAATGCGTCGGTTGCCTGCAGAACGCCGATTGCCAGAACTTTCGTTCATCACCGAGCTGCTTCGTTGCAAAGAGAATCTGCGTCGGTTGCCTTGAGAACAGCGATTGCACAAACGTGGCAGCGCCGTATTGTGATCCAATATCGAACTCTTGTGCGCCTTGCGGGGATGATCTCGATTGTGCACACATCCAAGGAAAGAACGTGTGCGCTGCGGGAGTATGCGTTCAATGCAGCACCGTCAATGATAAGGCCTGCGCCACCGCAGACGGTATCGCGCATTCCTGCGATCCCAGGACTAATTCCTGCACACAGACGCGCAAGTCTTTGGTTCGAGCATGCGGCGCCTGTGTTGCCGATAGTGAATGCCAATCCGACGGCGTTACAGCGCGGTGCGTGCCCATGACGTTTGGACCAAACCACGTACCGCGCGGTAGCTATTGTTTGCCCGTAGCCGCCAATGGTTGCGAACAACCCTTTGGTAGCACCTTGGTTATGACCGTCACTGCAGAGAGTGCTTCCGGTGCTCCGAGCGCGGAATACTGTGGGATCGATCAAGGACTCGTCACCTGCGAAGCCATTCGCGACATGCAGGATCCGAGTAACTCGATTCGCTGCACGAATCCGAATACGAACCTACCCGATGACGGCCTGTGCGGGTGCCCCCGCAACCCAATCACCGGGAGCTGCGAAGGGCCGGGCGAGGGGGGATTGTGCCGGGATATCAACGGAGCTAATCGCTGCACGATTCGGTGTGGAGACGGTTCGCAGTGCACCACCGGCCGCGGCTGCACGAGTAAATCGCCGGCCTACTGCGGATGAGGTTTGCGGCGAGCTAGCGGTGGCGGCCTGCAGGTGGGGTTGAGGGTGCCGAATAGCCCCAGTGCTCGTAGCCCCAGTTCGCTAGAAGTGGGCGGAAACGCCTACGTACCCAGTGCGACGGGCGTAGCCCGCATTGAGATGGAACGGACCGAGCTGACCCAATGCCGCGGGATTAGATTGATCGGGACGCATCAGGAGGAAGTACGCTCCAGTTCCGACCAATGCTGCGCCACTCACAATGAAGCTCGCCAGTTCGATCCGACCAAATCGATCGTAAGCTGCCCACTCGTCAGCCAAACGCCCGCATTGCGCCAAGATCGGCTGTTTTGCCTTCCAGCAAGGGTTCTCGGAATCGCTGGGCAACCTGTCGCGAAGAGTATTCGCCTTGTCCTCACTTGCTTGGCGAGCGAACTCGAATCCGATACCCGCACTCAATCCCACCACAGTCACGATGCCTCCAATGATCACGGGCGTCCAGCTTGCCCCGGATGCAGGCGGAGCGGGTGGTGCGGTCCGCGCGGGTTCCACAACACGCGGGGGTTCGGTCTTTTGCTGTGGGAGTTCTATCGGCTTCAGCTCAACCGTCCGTTGCTTCGATTGCCCCGCGGCAAATGTCATCTTGAAAGACTGGGGAACGTGGCCAGCCAATCGAATATCAAAGCGGTGCTCGCCCGGATCTACGAACATTTCGGTCATCAGAGGGACTTCGGCTACCACTGCGCCGTCTACCAGCACCTCGGCACCCTTGTTCTTGACTTGCAGATCGAGCGCACCGAGCTCTCGCCGGCACAAGCCAAGGATCTGGCGCGAGCGTTCACCCACCTGCGGGGGAACAGTCGTGGGCAGCAGCTTCAAGCCGTAAGTCAGGTGCTCCGCGGCAACCCTGAAACGTTTCAGATTGTATTCGGCCTGACCCAGTAACAGCGCCACATCGTAGCTACGGCGTTCGTTCCAGAGCTTGTCGTAGACGACCTGTGCCTCTTCCCACCGCCCAGCCTGAGCGGCTGCGAGCGCCTCCTCGAATTCCTTCGTGCGCGCTTCCTCGTCCTCAGCCCAAGCTGCAGTGGGCGCCATGAGGCTGGTCAAGAGTAACGTAAACAGCGAGACCTTCTTGGCGATTCTGATCAGAGGCACGTGCGTCATATTCGGCTAAGCAGTGGAGAATGGCGGCGGACGGTCGCGGTACGGTGAGTTTGCTTGATCTGGTAGTTGCTGGGAGGGATGCTTCGAGCGAACAAGGACGCTACTTTCGCTTGAGCAGCTCGACTTGGCGAATGATTTTAGATTCCTTGTCGAATTGGCCGGGCTTGGTAGGGCCCAGACGCAGTAACCACCGCGGTCCGGGCGGGCACGGCGCGGCATGTTACTATGCAGATAAAGTTTCTCGATACAGTGAATTCGCCCAATCGCGTCATTGTTTGTCCGAACGTGGGCTGTCGCGAAATGGTCAGGTTACCAGGCCGTTTGGTCTATTGGCCTAGTCGTATGACACGACGAAGGCTGTGATGCGCCATGGAGTGGTTGAAGCCTGAAGTGGAATCGGCTGGTTAAGCTGACCTTCGCACCGACCGCACGACCTTGTCGCCGGGCGAATCTAGAGGCAAGGTTCGCCGCCCGATAACCCAGTCCGCCGGGTGCACCGCATGGGTCGAAGTAAGAAACGAATCGTCATCCCCGAAGAATTCCTGGTTGGAAGCTTGGTCGCGCTGCCGTGGATATGGCTATGCAGTTACTTCTGGGATTATTACCCGCTGTGGGACTCGGCGATCTATTACGAGGAGACGCTCAATGCGTCCGCGACGACCCTCAATCCGCTCGCGTACAACTTCGCTGCGCACCCGACCATGGGTTATCTGTATTTGCCCGGGCTGTTGCTGCGGCTATTTGGCAGAACCTACCACGTATTTCTCGTTTACAACGCCATCCTTGCGTGGTGCATGGCGATGGCGGTTTGCGACATCTGGCGACGCTTGGTCGATCGCTCGATGCCGCGTCTAGAAACGCTGCTTGTCGTCGCCTCGGCGATGTACTGCCCGGTAATTGTCGCTAGCATCGTACAGTTGTCACCCGATTTTGGCGTGCTCGTGTTCTTGACATTAGCTACTCGCGCCTTGCTTCGCGAGCGTTTCACTGAGGCGTCACTTTGGGGCATGCTTGCCGGGTTCTCGAAAGAGTCTGGAGTGCTCCTCTATGCGGTTGAGCTTGCCGTTTTCTTGATCGCATTTTCGTTGCGCGCGCCAGGCTGCACCCACGAAAAGCTGCGGGCGGCAATGCGCCGTATCCCATTGCTAACTTCGGCCTTGGTGGCTCCGTTCATCATCAAGCTCTTTATTGCGCCCCGAATGAACCAGAGTCTGAGCGCGGGCGATCCGTCGGGGCTCATTCGCCAGTTCCTCTCCGTATCGTTCCTCGATAACTTGTTTCCCGCGAGTTTGGCTACCATTCTCGTGCTCAACTTCATGTGGATTCCTGCCGCAGTGGTGGTTTCCGGTTGCGGTATTTGGTGCATTCGGCGGTTCGCGCTTAGGCTCCCCAGAAATAAGCCTCGTGATCCGACGGTGGAGTTCCTAGCGGTACTCTTTGCCGCTGAGCTAGTCCTTCTCACACGCTTTCGGACCTTCACCAACGTTCGTTACTATCTGCCTCTGTTTCCATGGATTGTGCTGCTGGCGGCTCGGCTGATCTTAGGTTCGAGGTGGCCCCGCCCGCTGCGCTTGCTTGGCCAGAGCGCAATCATGGTGGCGTTTGGCTGGGCCAATCTTCGCAGCGTGGATCCGGTCTCGGCGCGAGTTTTCGGAACGATCCCGTTTGGCGAACATCGATTCTACCATGTGACCTCGCTGACACGCGAGTGCTGCGGCTTGGGGCGTGATCAACTCGTATACAATTTAGAGTTCACGGAGCTAGACCGCATTTTACGGGAGCTAACGCCGTTTGTCCTAAGCTCGACCGATCACGCCGTTGCGGTGCATCCAGAAGCCGATTGGTACATGTTCCATTCACTCCATCCGCAAACGAAGCAACGCTCGACTCCGGTGCACGGTTCCTTCAGACTCCCTTACGTCAACTCCTGGACCGTTGGTTCTGCGCCGCTGAAACCAGCAAAAATCTATTACGTCGCGTTGCCGCACATGCCGACCGCCGATGAGCTGTCGCGGTTTGCTGCCTGGTACTCACT
>JBLNFG010000647.1:0-6977 GCA_050263495.1 Myxococcales bacterium
TGACCCGCGCGCGTGCCCTCTCCACGTCGTGGCCATGCTCGAACAGCGGCAGTGCGTACACTGTGGCTTTTGATGCAGTGTTGTCGACTACTGGGACGGCTCCGGACGGCGGAGATTGCGAAATGATCGGGTCCAACGCAGCTTCACTCGCGGCGTCACGAATAACGAGCTTGCCGTGCTGTCGTGTGCAAGCAGCATAGTCTTCATGCCGGAATTCTTCGAGCGCGATGTGATAATTGGCGCCGCCAAACCCAAATGCGCTCACCCCAGCGCGGCGCGGATGCTCCTTCGCGCGCCACTCGCGACCCGAGGTTAGAACGTAAAATGGCGAGTGTTCGAGCTGCAACTTCGGATTGACCTTGCGAATGCCAGCGGTCGGAGGGAGATACTTTCGTTCGAGCGCCAGCGCGGCTTTCAAGAAACCAGCAATTCCAGCTGCGCTCTTGAGATGCCCAATGTTGGACTTCACCGAGCCAATGCCACAGAAGCCCACCCGGGTGGCCCCAAGTTCCGCGAATGCCCGCTTCAGGGCGTTGACCTCGCTTAGGTCCCCAACTTGAGTCGAGGTGGCGTGCGCTTCGATCATCTCGACTGAATCTGCCGGCACCCCGGCCATTGCCCATGCTTTTTGAATGGTTCGAGCTTGCCAGACCTCGTTCGGAGCGGCAATCGTCTTGCCCTTGCCGTCGCTAGTCTGGCCAAACCCTGTCACCACTGCGAAGATCCGATTGTCGGCCGATATTGCGTCTTCGAGGCGCTTGAGTACTAGAGCCCCTGCGCCATCGCCGACGACGAAACCACTAGCTCGCTCGTCGAAAGGGAAAGAGCCTTCCGGCGAAAGAGCGCCCATCCCGGAGAAGTACGTTCTGCCGAACTCCTGGTTCTGAACATCCACGGCACCACAGACTACGGCGTCGGCTTGGCGAAGCTGAAGCTGTTGCACACCGCAGATGAGTGCCGCCAGCCCGGAGGCGCAGGCTGCATCGATGACGTAGGCGTGACCGTGAAAATCGAAGGCCGCACTAATTCGAGCTGCGATGATATTAGGCAAGACGCCAGGCGCGCTGTCCTCAGTGATGTTCGGCGAGTTGCCGAGCATTTGGCCACGGACTTCAGTGATGACCCGTTGCTGCGTCTCGGGCGGCAAGCTAGCGCAGAAATCAGGATGGTGCTGGAGCAGGTACTCGTACTTACGGCAGTCCAGTCGTGCGACATAGTCATGATGGAGCTGTCCGATCATGCTACTTCCCATGAAGACGCAAACACGATTCCGATCGACGCCCTTGAGCCCATCAGAGCTGAGAGCCTGTTCTGCAGCGAGCAGGCTCAGTTGTTGATTCCTGTCCATGCGCGCCGCAGCGGTCGGTGGGATCCGAAATGCGCGGCCATCGAACTCGACCACATCCGTAGTGGCGAGCAGATCCGTGTAGCTGCTATCCGCCTTGTCCAGTCTCCCAAGTACTTCGGGGCGGAAGAACACGGCTCTCTCGAGCGAGTCAGGCGGAAGATGTTTGATCTCGACCCGCTCGGCCACGAGATTTCGCCAAAATTGGTCCAGGTTCTGCGCACCGGGAAAGATGCCCCCCATCCCGACGACGGCATACTTGTTTTCAGTACTGAGCGACATATCCACTTGTCCAAAGGGCTGCCTCAGCAGCGAAGCAGGCTAGGGTCAGTTGCGTGCAGCAAGTGAGAAAATCGCCTAGATCGGGTTAAGCTCGCGCAGGCGCTTGCGATCGAGTTTCCCGAGATTGGTGAGCGGAAGCGCGTCCACGAACTCGATGCGTTTAGGGACTTGGAAATTCATCAAGTGCTCTGCCGCGAACCGGATCAGGTCCCGCTCAGATACACCTTTCTCCGTGGCGGTGCGCACGTACGCCTTCACCACCTCTCCATAGAGCGGATCGGGCGCGGCTACGACGGCAACTTCGGCAACTGCGGGGTGCTTCTGCAAAACCGCCTCGACCTCGTACGGGGAAACCTTGATCCCGGCGATGTTGATGATGTCCTTGATGCGGCCGGTCATGAACAGATGACGGTCCTCTGTGATGTAACCTTTGTCCCCGGTCATGAACCAATCGTCAGACCGCGACACTTCTGGGCTGGACTCGAGGTAGCCCTTCATCAAGCTCTTGCCGCGGACTCCAATCTGGCCCGACTCGCCTGCTCGGAGTTTTGTGCCAAATTCATCGAAAATTCCGAACTCTATCAGTTTGTCGTCGGGGCATGGACCCATGTGCCCAGTTCCTCGCGACGGCTCGCCAACGCGCCATGTGGTTCCGCAGCATGTCTCGATCAGTCCATAACCCTCGCACAGGATTGTTCCGGTGATTCGCTCCCAATCGAGCATCAGGGAGTGTTCGAGTTTGGCTGCAGCACAAAACGCCATTTGGATTCGCTTCAGTCCTTCCGACGCGTCGGGTAGACGCAGCAGCTGTTGGTAATGCGACGGCACGCCGTAGATGTGTGTGATTCCATGCTTCAGAATTGCCTCGAGGACGCGCACTGGATGAAATGCGCGTAACAGATACAGTTCTGAACCGGTACGTAGAGCAAGTGGGACTAGGAAGATGGTTCCGAATCCATGAGAGAACGGCACATAACAGATGTGCCGCGACGCCTCGTTCACCGGCTGCCAGTATCGATCACAGATGCTGACGAAATTTGCATGATTGCCCGGCGTCAACATGACCCCTTTGGGTTCACTCGTCGTGCCTGAGGTGAAGTAGATGTAGCTCACATCATCTTCTGCCCAGTCGTGGGGCGTACGTTGGGATTCTGTGCTGCCCTGTTGGGCCAACAGGGGAAGGTCATCCGCCGCCAGTACGGGCGTTTGTTCTAAGACACGGGCATCGATTTGGTCGAGCGGGCTCCGGGTGACGAGCAGAGTGCAGTTCGTCACTCGCACGTAATAGGCGAGAGCTCTGGGTTGAACCAGTGCGTCCACGAAGCAGGAGCGCGCGCCCACGTATTGCGTCGCCATGTGCAAGACGATCGCGTCAACGCAATTGTGGAGGTGAATGATCACCGAACGCCCGGGGCCAATTCCCATTTTCGACAGAACCGAGGCTAGTCGCTCGACTCGGTCCCTAAGCTCGCCAAAGCTGATTTCATGGCCGGTGTCTAGCTCCAATGCGAATCGCCGATGAGCTATCGTGAGGCACTGTCGCAGCAGGTCGTCGCAGTAATTCATAACTATGCTCGTGGTCGTAACTGACGCTCACCGTCGGATCGCCGGGTGCATGACGGCCCGGCTGGGACGTCTCCGAGAAGGCTTGCGCGAATCGTGCGTTAGCTCGCTCGAGCCGTCACCCGCCGAAACAGCTCGATGCTGTGTGCGTGCAAGCGCGGTTTGAGCCGCTCGAGCAAGGCTTGCTCGACTGTGGCAGGTGCGAAGTCCAATTTCGAGAACAGTAATGCGAGTAATGCGATGTTTGCGTTCTGCTTCATTTCAGGGCCGAAGTCCCGAAGATCGACGGGTGAGATCACGACTCCACCTGGGCGCAGGCGGCGTCGAAAGTTCTGGAGCTGAGTCTCGTCGAGGACTAGCAGAAAATCCGCGGCACCGTCCGGAATCAAAGGGCTGTAAATCTGACGACCATAGCGCACCTCGCTGGCAACCGGACCGCCGCGTTGCGCCATGCCGTGGACGTCACTCTTCTTGACATCAAAGTTCGATGCAAACGCTGCGTGGGCGAGTATATCCGATGCAGTGATTACGCCCTGGCCTCCGAGCCCCGCAACGATTACGTTGGTGATTGTTCTCACGGTACGGACTCCTCTGCATGGGCGACTACGCACGCAGGGCTCTTGGTCTGACTCGCGCCTACTGGAGCGCGCTGCGCTCGCGCCGCAAGAATACACGGACGTCGGGCCACGATGACTGCGTTCTCCCGGCGATCGAGCATGGAAAGAAGCGTCGATTCGAACCGTTCCGCATGCGTATGCGGATCAATTACCTCTACGCATTGCACGCCGATGGCTTTGACGAGTTGCTCGATCGACAACCTTGCGGTTGCCTGTCGCCTCAACGAGCGCCCAGTGGCGGGGTGCTCTTGCTGTCCGGTCATTGCCGTCGTGCCATTGTCGAGAATGATCACGACATGCCCGGCTTCGGGAGCATTGTAAACCATCTCTACTAGCCCACCGATGCCGCTATGAACGAAGGTGCTATCGCCGATGACGCTGACAACCCGACGCTGGTCCTCTTTAGATAAGGTATGGCGCAACCCAAGTCCCACCCCGATGCTGGCACCCATGCAGATGACCGAGTCCATGACGCTGAACGGGGGTAGGGCACCCAACGTGTAGCAGCCGATGTCACCAGCGACGATCAGGTCGTGCTTGGCGAGAATAGCGAGCACTGCGCGATGAGGACAACCTGGGCATAATTCCGGGGCTTTCGCGTTCGCCACATCAACCACGAGATCGGGCTCATTCGCCGCGATCCGACGTACGCGCTCCACGTTGAGTTCTCCAAACCGAAAGGCCTTGGGTGTAGGCTCCACTTTGACGCCGCCGGCCATTGCGATCTCGAACAGCACCGGATCGCCTTCCTCGATGACCATGCATCGTGGCACCGACGCAGCAAATGCGCGCATCGCGTTGAGTGGGGCAGGATGGCACATGCCGACCACCAGCACGCTCGCGGTCGGCAATGCTTCAAGGACGTGCATTGCCGTCACGCCAGAGCAGATTACTCCGAGCTCGGAATTGCTTACGAGATGCCGTGTGACGCCGTCATTTTCCGCCCATTCCGCTACTTGTTCGAGTTTTTGCCGCAGGCGGCGATGGGCGTCTCGGGCATACCCGGGTAGCATCACTCGGCCTGGCACGTCCCGTCGGTATGGTTGAACCTCGGGATTGCCAGGCAGCGGTTCGCTCACGACCACCGATTTGCCATGGCACACCCGCGTCGTCATGCGCACCATGACTGGCAACTGCCAACGCTCCGCGATACTGACAGCCAGACCGACGTAATCGTACGCCTGCTGGGCATCACTGGGCTCCAAGACTGGGATGCCGGCGGCAATTGCGTAACGGCGATTGTCCTGCTCGTTCTGACTGGATGCCATTCCCGGGTCGTCCGCCGAGATGAGCACCAACGCGCCGAGAATTGAAGCGTATGCTGCAGAGAACAAGGAATCCGCAGCCACGTTGACTCCGACGTGTTTCATCGTGACTAACACTCGGGAGCCGGCGAACGCAGCACCCAATCCCACCTCGAATGCGACCTTCTCGTTGGGAGCCCACTGCGTGCGCACGAGCGGCGGGCAGGTTCGATCCAGATTGGCCAAATACTCGAGAATTTCCGTCGACGGTGTGCCTGGATAGCCGGTTCCCAATGCGAATTTCCGATGGAAGGCGGACAAAGCTACCGCTTCATTGCCACTTAGCAATTGTCGTGTCTGCATTCGTGACGCTGGGTTAGTACAAAATGCGACAAAGTAAATCGAACAATACAATTACGTTTGCTACACACCTGCGATGGCGACTGCGCGTTGTGAATTTGGCAGCGCGGTTGTTCACTTCTGCTAAGTGTTACATGACGGAACCGTGCGCCCGATTGGGACGCAGTGCGTGACAGAACCGTGCGCCCGATTAGTGCATGACGGAACCGTGCGATGAAATGATTAGTTCCCTGTCTTCTGACTCAGGTTTCGCCGTTAAGCGGCACGTCGTCGAGGGGGATTGTCGGGTATTCGTGACCGCTCGGCGAGTTTCGGTAAGTACTTGATGTCGTTGGCTGGATCAAGAATGTCTAGGTTCACAAGAGCGCGTCGCGCGGCGCGCAGGATGTCAGCGAAGCATAGTCCGCGCTTATGCGTGTACCAAGTCTGAGATGAGGGTGCACTAGCAGTTCGCGAAGCGAATTGGGTTTGGGGCGCGCCCAATGAGGCCTAGGCGCGTGACACGCCGCGCGACTCGCCCCGTAGCCGTGGGTCCGAAGGACCATCGTTTCGATGGAATCGCGCTGCTACCCCGCCGCACTCTGCTCAGCCTTGTGACTTGACATGAACCTGGCGGCGTACCTAACGTTCGGAGGTGGATCACAGTGAATCGCCGCGGTCTGCCAATCGACTAGGGCGCGCCGCGCTATGGGGTATTCTTTTCGCAGTGTCCATGAGTTGTTGTCGAGCCCACCTTGACGGCACTCAGGCCAAATCTTCTGGCGCAGACCACGCCCGCTGCGAACGACTGGGTGACGAAACGCGACCGCACCGGCTGGTCCATGCAAGGGTGCAGCCACTCCCGATTGCAACGACCCTGAGCGCATCAGAGTACCAGTTCTCAGCATTAGCCTGGTTCGGCGAGTGGCTGGTCCTGGTTCCGGAGAAGACGGTGACGTGTGCCGGGGACGAAACGATGGCGAAACTTACGATGCCTTCATCTCAGGCCGGAACGCTCATGACGTTAGGCAAAGGCGAGTTGCTCTCTCTTGTCACCTCGAGAGGGCGACGTGATCATGACGCGGGGAGAGGACCGGTGCTTCGCCCAAGAACAGACGTGTTGCGGCTGAACGCGGACCCGCTCTGTTCGACCTTTGCAGGTTATGAGGTGCAAGGTGTGGAAGCAATTGCGTTCTCCAAGGATCAAGCCGTTGCTTGGTTGCTCCTGGAAACCAAGCACATTGCTGGTAATGGGGAGATGGTTGCGTGGCTCGCTCGAGGCTTGGTGCGCGGAGGCCAGGTATACTTCGACCCTGAACAGATGCGGAAGATCCTTCCAAGCGCGAAGGTGGACAACTTGAGCGCCGAGGCTCTAGCCATCTTTGAACGAGAGGTGTTCGTCATCGATGAGGCGAACGGACCGGCAAGAACTGGCGGGATTGCGCGGGCACACCGTTTGACGCAACGGGGTGCGCTCGAGGCCATCGCCATGCTCCCGCTCTGCTATCGAGTCACAGACGCGACCGAACCCGACGGGCAAGGATACTTCTGGGTTACCAACGTACTGTGCAAACCCGGACCATGTGA
>JBLNFG010000648.1:0-4817 GCA_050263495.1 Myxococcales bacterium
GTGCTCGCTGAGGTGACACGGCGCTTTGACGAACGTAACCAGCAAGAACGTGTTCGCGTGCTCCTGCACTCGTTGGCGTTTGGTACCTTACGGCGGCTGGTGGCTGAGGATCCGGAAGAGCAGGCGACCCAAAAACAGCTCGAGATGACAATTGATGTCATGGCCAATAGCCTCGTCTATTGGACGCAAGACTGCATGTCAACGGCCCTGCTCGGTCGTGACTCTAGGATCTTTGCGATGACGAGCTCTGGTTCGACTGCTGCATGGAAGGGGTACGGTGCAGTCAGCGCGGCCAAATGCGCGTTGGAGTCACACATCCGACAATTAGCACTTGAGCTAGCGCCCCACGGAATCACCGCCAATGCCATATGCGCGGGAGTGTCTGATACACCAGCCCTTCGCAAGATCCCACAAAACAGCCGTATGATGGAAGCGGCACTGGCTCGGAATCCACACAGCCGGCTAACGCGACCAGTCGACGTTGCGAGTTGCTTGGTCTCGCTTTCCCATCCGAGCACCTATTGGATGACTGGCAACACGATCTGCGTCGACGGCGGCGAAACGCACGCCGGCTAGTGCGGGCTCCGGCGCCAGAGTCTCTCCGTTCAACTACTTGACCCGGACAAGCTTTGGCGCTGAAGCGAAGCACGCGACGTGGCCGCTCTCCTCTGCGACGTACACGGCGGATTGCTCGTCTACGCGGACGACGTCCGGCAGCAGGTCCGTCGGGACCGTCCCGAGCATCTGACCGTCGCGAGGTCGCATGACGATCACCTGCTGCTGGGGGACAAACAGCGCGCCGCTGCGCAGGACCGGCTGCGTCTGCCGCGGTATATCCGGATCAAGCGGGCGGGACAGGACGTGCCGGTACCGAAGCGCTCCGGTCTTGGCCTCGATAGCCGTAACGGTTGCATCGGTTCCATTGACGACAACAAGCTCGTCAATTCCGAGCCAAGCCGACTGGCGCGGCAACTGACCGGGCTCAATGTTCCATAGCTCTTCGCCTGATTTTCGATCAAACGCTCGCGCGCCCGACCCACGCGCATCCCGCACGGCGACGACCACGGCGGTGGGCGTCAGAATCGGGGTGACGCCGATCAGCGGGCGATCTTCCACGACCGCTGTCCAGCGCAGTTCCCCGGTGCATGCGTCGTAGTGATGGAGGTTTCCGCGTCCCTGCGCACCCGCAGCCAAGATAAAGGCGTCCTCCGCGTCGACGGCGACGTCTCCGGTGAACGGTACACGATCCGCCGCACGCCAGATTGTCTCTCCAGAAATCGCGTCGAGCGCGACCAGAACCGAGTCGCCTCCACCCACCAGTAGCAACCGCCCAGCGCGACGAACTCGCAGGGGTGCCGGCCGACGCGCAGTGTAACGCCAGCGAATCTCGCCGGAGACCAGGTCGACCGCCGTAATGCGCCGGTCCCCTTCGGCGATGGCAATCAACTTTGGCAACCCCGGAGCAAGGACCACCGCTCCGGCCGCTCCTCCGCCAGCTCGAGGCGCTAAGCGAACCCCGAAACGCGTCTCACCGGTTTCGATATCGTGCACAGAGACTCGGCCGTCTGGATGCAACCGAACGAAGCCGTTGGGAATTGCCAGCGTGCCCGCGCGTGCGAGGGGTTTTCGCCAGAGCACCTCACCGGTCCGACGAGCCAGGCACGCCGTCTCACGTAATGCGCCAATGATGAAGTGCTCGCCGTGAGGGATAACGCTTTTGAGGTCAATATTGGGAACCGTGGCTGTCCACCGTGGTGAAAACCTAACCGGAACGCCTGAGTCCCAATGGCCCGTGGCTTGCGAATCAACCCGCGCGATAGCGAACCTTCTGTACTCTTCTGGTCGGGGGTTGGTGAGCGCAGACTCCGAATCGGAGGGCTGTGCTTGCTCGGCAAGCGAATTGGCTGCATTAGCCAGATCGGTCAGCCTGAGATTATAGGCCTGGCTCGGATCCGCAGCCAAGATTGCGTCTCGCAGCGATCGAACAAATAGGACCACGGCCTGAGCAAAGACGACTGGATCTAAGTCGGGAAATGTCAGTCCCGAACCCGTTGGGCTATCCGCAGAGCCCAAGCTGAACGCCATCGGAGCGTCTACCGGGGCCAAGCGCACCCCAACACGCACAGCTCCGATCTGATAACGTCGAAACAATGGCCGAGCTTGCTGTCGAGCAGAGAGAGCCTCGCCCGCGAGTTCGACGAGACGATCCGCAATCAAGAAGACGGGGACTTCTCCGATCGTCTGAATCCTTCCCCGTGCGGCGACGCCAAAGCTGCCCAGAAAAAGCAGCGCGTGCAGATCCGAACGTTCCAACCGGTTGCCGGCAAAAGCTGCTTCGTTTCCGGCACTTCTGAGTCGGGCTTCGGCACGAAACGCGAAGCTCCGGACTGGTCTCGGTGTGATACTGACTTCGCAGTGTGGCCTCGCGGGAAGCGCTGTAACAGGTACGGAAGACAGCAGTTGGTGGGCGAGCCCGATGGCGCGGCTGACCGCGGGCGATGACTTAGCATTTTTCGCGGAGCCCAAAGCGTCTAGCAACGCATGCCGCAGTGCCACGAGCTCAACTCGACGTTCGGCAACGGCCAATTCGGGAGCTTGTCCCCCTTTGAAGACGGTGAGCAGCGCGTGTCGCCCGTCCACTTCTAGCCCGAGTTCCCAAGCGTCTTGCTGCGAATACAGCTGAACAACGGCGCGATTTCGCCGCCCCGACATCAGCTCCACTAGTGTGGTCCCGAGTTCGGCAATCACGCCGAGAGCCTGACCATCGCCCACTCGAGCCGTCACGTTGATGCCGTCGACGACGACGTCGAAGTGCCCACGGGAGTCTTTGCTCTCTGAGCGGCTGGCACGTTCGGGACTGGAACGTAAAACGACGTGAATGGCTGTCATTCGCCTGGCATCGTAGAGACTCTGATTCGTCAGAACGAAGTTTCAGGTCGCGATCGCCGAGGACTTGTAAATGTGCCGCGACCTGGGTAGGGGGGATCCCACTGGGCAATGCCTGGGACGAAATTCACAAAAGAGGCCCAGTATGGGCTTTTCTCGGGCGCCATGGCGGCTATAGGTGTCGCCGTCTTCTGGGGCTTCACCGTTGACGACGCCCAGATCACGGCGCGGGTGGCCCACCATCTCGCAGTCGGCCGGGGGTACCGATTCAACTCCTTCGGCCCGGTTGTCGATGCAGTCACGCCCCTGGGGTGGGCGCACCTGTTGACGCCGTTTGGTCGTCAGGGTCAAGAAGCCGCCTTCGAGGGAGCGCGCGCGCTGGGGGTTCTGAGTTGGATTTCAAGTGCTGTGTGGCTGGGCTCGCAGGTATGCCGGCGTGGTGGCGCGCTCTTCCCTTTGGTGTTGTTGGGCTGCCTTGCGCCCGTAGGAATGTGGGCCTCTTCAGGGATGGAAACGGGAGTGGTGACTGCCCTAGTGACCTTCTCACTTTCGCGAACAGTCCCAGCTCTTGTCTGCTTGGGCGTGGCCGCCGCCTGGCGACCGGAGCTCCTGCCGTTTGCCTGCGCGTGGGCGGGCCTCAGCGCGGGATCAATCCGGCGCATCCCGAGGGACGTGCTCATCGCAGTCACGCCTGCGTTGCTCGTCGCGGCGCTGCGCTGGACGTACTTTGGAAGTACCTACCCCCTTTCCGTAGTGGCAAAGCCGTCCGATGTGCGGCTCGGCTTCTGGTATGCGCTCGAAGCGCTGTGCTGGTGCGGGCCGCTCTGGCTATGGCTGGCAATGCGCTGGCCTCCTTTGCACACGCTATTGACCCGTGCTGCCTCGGTCCAAGCCGCGGGGAGGGATCTCGGCGTCGAGTTCGGCAAGCAGAAAAACGCGCTGGCACTCGCCGCCGCAATCGTGGTGCACGCAATCGCCGTAACGTTGGCGGGCGGCGACTGGATGCCTGGATACCGATTATTCGTGCCCGTCATGCCCGCGATGCTGTACGTGGCTTGCTGCCTGAACGTCCGGCGACGGTCTCTGCTCGGAGTGGCAATGCTCTTGGCGCTCTCAGCGACGCTTCGGGTTGCGTTTCGACTCTTCCCGGCGGGCGGTAGAATCGTTGAGCAGCGCCAACTATTGATTAGAGCTGCAGACAGCGCGTTCGCAAACGCTAAGGTGGTGGCCTCACCAGACGTCGGTTGGGTAGGGGCGGCGTTTACCGGCCCAATTGTGGATCTCGCAGGGGTCACGGACCCGTCCGTTGCGTACCTACGCGGCGGACATACCAGCAAACAGATCCAGCGTCAGTTGTTCATTGCACGGGCGGTCGATCACGTTGTCGTACTTCTGGCACCGAACAGTCCAATGGCCTCGCCTTGGACCGACAGCTCCTTTGCCCGAAAGATCGATTGGAGAGCCGCCAAGATAGGGGAAGAGCTGGGGTGCCAGCCTACCACGACCCTGCCTTTGGCTTTTACGACGCAAGTCTACATGGTGCTCGCCTGCCCGTGAGTACGCTTGCGAGTGGGAGCGAGAATTGGAGTAGCTAGAACGCCGAACCGGTTTTGAAATCCCTACTGCAAGCGTCGATCCTCTCGCTGCGCAGGGCGGCCTCGTCGCTACGCTCCTCAAAGTAGTGATGCTGCCCCCATCCGCCCGCACGCGCGCTGCGCGCGACGCCCGGTCGACTTTCCCCCAAAGCCATGCTCGTTCGCTATGCTCACTGCGCGTGGCAGGGGGAAGTGACGAAAACTGACGGGCAAATCCGCCGCTCCTCCCATTCGCGCGCAGTAGCTTGGCTGCGAGCACGAATTTGGGAGGAGCAAGCACTCGCGGAGCGAGTGCGGTGGTGGGCAGCAAAACACTTGCCGCCTGCGGCGCATGCC
>JBLNFG010000649.1:0-3607 GCA_050263495.1 Myxococcales bacterium
GATGCTGGACGCGAGATTGTAACGGGCCAGTACTCGTACGACGGGCTCGGGAATCTCCTGTCGGTAACGGATGCGATGGGGCGTCAACGGACGTATGCCTATGACGGGCGTTCTCGGCGCACCATGATCAGCGATCCAAACGCGGGCACGTGGTCGATGACGTACACGGACGGCAATGACCTCGAATCTCGCGTAGGGTTAGACGGCGGCCGCGTGAGTTTTCTCTATGACTCGCTCGGTAGAGCCGTCGAGGAGCGACATTCCACGCCAACTGCGCCTGAGCGCGTGGTTGCGCGCTTCCACTACGATGTTCCTTCGCCAGAGCATCCGGAGCACGGCAACACGCTTGGGCAGCTTGCATGGGTCGAAGACGATGCCGGAGCGAAATGGTTTGGATATGATGCTCGCGGGCGGCTTACCGACACGACGCGCAAGTGGTTTGACGGCGTGGAGCATTACGACTGGACGGACTACGATGCGCAGGAACGCGTCGTGCGTCGCGGTTTCCCGGATAGAACGCACCTCTCGGTCACCTACGATGCTCGCGGTTTGCTCTCGTCGGTTGGCGCGATTGCGAAGGATTTGCGGTGGAATCCCGACAGCAAGTTGTCGTCTGTAACGTTAGGTAACGGCATCACGGACGTGCACGGGTATGATGGACGTCGGCGTCTCGTTTCAATGTCGGCAACCGACCCGAGCGGCGCGGTAGTGCGTGGCTTTAGCTTGGGACTCGACGCTGGATCGCGCGTGATGACTATTACTGACTTGCGCCCGAATGTGCCGGCTGAAGAAAGCATGACGGCAAGCTTTCTCTACGACAGTCGCTACCGGTTGCGGCAAGCGAGCTATGCCGCAGGGCAAACCACGTGGGAACTCGATGACCTAGCGAAAATCACCAAAGCCGCGAGTACGTTCCCGGAGCCGCATCTCAATGTCACTAACGTGTACGGAGATGCAGCTGGGCCAGGTGTAGGGCCTGACCAGTTGATTCGCCATGGGGATGAGGTGCTGACATATGACCCCGCGGGACGCGTGATCAACGATGGCGAACGCCAACTCGTTTGGGACGCTAAGGGTCGATTGGCGCGAGTGGTGCGCGCCGGAACGGTGGAGGAATACGTCTACGGTTACGACAACAATCGGGCCCTTAAGAAGACGACCAAGGGCGACGGCACCGTCGAAGTCACTCGATACATTGCCGATGACATCGAAGAGCGCAACGGGAGCCTCATCCGTTATGCGTTTCTGGGCGAGCAACGACTTGCGCGTTTAGATCCAACGAACGCCGGTAAACGCGTGGCTCCGATCACCAAGACGTTGGCACGCGCGAATACGACTGGAACACCTGGGTCGGGGCTTGACTCATGGATTCCGTCATTGAGATCGAGCACGCCAGACGGCATCTTCTGCCGAACGAACCTTCTACGAAGCCTTTGGGCGGAGTGCCTCACGACGCTTGCGGTGGGACTTGCGTACCTTCTGTGCCGTCCGCAAAAGGGCTACAGGCTGTATTGGAGCTGCACTGGTGCAGCGTCGTGTGCCGTTGCGGTGATGGTCTTCGTTGCCTGCGGCTCCTCCGATCACAGAAAAGAACTCTCTGTTACCCAACGCCTGCGCGCTGAATCGGTCGAAATCACGGGCGTCCCTGAAGGGACAGAGTTCTACTTACCGGACGCACAAGTGACTCCACTGGCTGTCACCAAAGCGGACGGCAAAGTGCGCAGTCGCTCGCTTCATCACGCCTACGGTCAGGTGAGAGCCCAGAGCGGCGAGCATACGGACCCGTTTGGTTTGGTTGGCAACGAGGAAGATCGGGGCTCGGGCCTCAGTGACTTCAATGCTCGGCCTTATCGACCCGAACTCGGCATCTTCTATGCGGTGGATCCTCTCGCGTTGTTTGAGCCTGAGAAGACGATTGGAGCACCGGCGAGGTTGCTTGCGTACATATACGCTGGAGGCGATCCGATCAATAACTCCGATGCAGGCGGACTGACCTTGCGCGAATACGCCTCCAACTTTGGTGCCCGGGTGCTTGAGGTGGCCAAGGATGCGGCGCAAGCTGTGCTGCAGCAGGGAAAGTCTGACATCTCGTTGGTCGCCGAAGGACGCATCGCCGAATTCGCCAAGGTGGTTATGATCGATCGGTCACCGGTTTTAGGTGCCGCCCGGGGTTTGTCTGCCACGCTCGAAGGCGTCGCAAGCCTGGGCGGCGACATTGCCGCTGCGGTAAACGCACCCAATGACGCTGAGGCGGGACGCCTAGCCGTGAAACCCGTGCTGACGATCATGAGTGTTGCCGCCACCGTGGCTGGTGGTATCGGAGCAGGAAAGGCGTTGATGGGCCGCGGGGCGCGACCGAAGGTGCCGGTGGGGCGTGGAGGGTTGACGAAACAGGTAGGCGCTGACGCGGTAGACTGGTTTCATGGTTCACTCGATGCTAGTGCCTTGAAGAAAGGTGGGTTCCAGACGGTGAATAGGTACGGCGACGCACTAGAACCTCCTTTCGCTTGCGTAACAACGGACAGAAATGCTGCCCTGAATGCCATCAGCCCTACGGCGCGATATGATGCGCAGTTTGCTGACTCCTCAAAAATTGGAGTCGTGCAGGGTCGAATGAGCCGCTTCGAGTGGGATCAACTGCATGCCGATCGGCACCTACGCACGAATCCCTATTCTGGTTTTGATCATTCATTGAAGAGTAGCGAAACAAAGGCCGTAACCAACGAAGGTGTCCGAGCACTGAACAGGTCAATGGAGACGTCAAGATGATGAAGTGGTCGAGGGACTATTTGATACGAGCAAGGGGCGCTCACGTTTGCTCAGAGCGCGAATGCCGCATCCAAGTGCTTGAAGTGTCGACTATCACGACGCAACAGTGGACCATTCCGGCTGGTTCCCTGCTGACGATAGTACTAAGTGGCTCGTGCTTTCTCGTGTGCGGAGAGAAGGAGACCGAACTGCTGACCAATGACGAAGTGCTCCTTCGACAAGGTGAGTCGTTTGGATTTCGAGTTACCTCGGAAGAGCATCCGTGTGCAATTCAGTTCGTATGGATGCCCGGAATCTCTGGGGCGTAGGAGCGCAACGTGCGACGACACTTTGGGTTCAGCGGCAGGTCTTGCAAAGCGGTTGAGAACCGGGTGCTAGCTGTAGAAGACGAGAATACCTGGCTCGACTCGGGTAAGTGGGCAGCAGTGTCGCAACCGCGCCACCGAGGATCAGGCGCGCCCACGGAACCGAGCCGTTGTCGCGGATACCGGGCATCCATCGCACGCCGGAGAGATTCAGATTTGATTCTTGCTCCTTGAACTCGCACACGCGACTAGGCGGAAGCCCACTATGGCGCCCGGTTGTTGTTGGCGCTATTGGACGCGATAGCGCCGATTTTTTCGCGCACCACCCGCAGGCCGTGGACGAGGTGCGCCACAAGGCGCGGTGCGGGTCCGGTACGCAAAGGGCGACCTATGCGTTGTTGCCCAGCGCGATTCGTACCCGCGACGGTGTTGGGCGGAAAGTTCGTGGGTTTGAGTGCCGCATCTAGCCCGTGCGGCACGAGCAACCCTATCGAAACTCCTTGCATTTAGCGATCTATTCCCGCCCGCCAACT
>JBLNFG010000650.1:0-2911 GCA_050263495.1 Myxococcales bacterium
CGAGAGCGCAACCCGGCGGCGAGTCCACCCGCTTGCTGACGTTCAGCCAAAACGGCCACGCTGGGCTAGGGTGGGGCGGGCGATGGCAGAGCCAACGCTTGCCTCTCTGGCGCTTGTCGCAGTTGTTACTTGCGCACAACTCCATCCTGCTACCCCCAAACCAGAGCGGGACGTGGCACGCTCCCAGGCGGCACCGGACGCGGTCGGCGCAGCAGCTGCGTCGTCCCCTCTTGACCCGTCCTATCTCTCCGCCGGTGGCAGCGCACCGGCAGTGACGTCGCAAGACGGTGGTCAAGAGGCGTCGCAGTCCCTGCAGCGATTCTCGCAAGCGCTCTCCAGTCTTGCTCAGGGTAAGCGGGTCGAGCCTTTGCGAGTCCTATGGTTTGGTGACTCACATACTGCCGCTGATTACCTGCCCAACGCAGTGCGTAAGCGCCTTTCCGAGTACGTCACGCTCGGCGGGCCAGGCTATGTCAGCCTCGGGGTGCCCGGGTATCGTCACAGCATGGTCAAGGCCTGGGCGGAAGGGAATACGGAGCTTGCCCCACATCCACCGGCGCGTCGAAGTCTGGAAGACGACGGCGTTTTTGGTCTTGGCGGCACTCGAGTTACCCTGCGTGATGCCTCCGCGCTGGTTACCGTCAAGCCCGGCGCCGAAATGCGGGGCATCCCCACGGTGTTTGAACTGACGTATCGCCTAGGCGATAAATCGGATTCCTTACATATCGCTTTGGGTGAACGGCATATCGAACTCACCAGTGCGTCTGCATCCCCAATGGTCGGTGGACTGCGCCAGCAGCGATTCGAGGGTAGCGGCGAGGCCTCGATCGAAATTCGCGCTACGCATGGTCGCCCTCAGGTGTTTGGGGTGGCGATTGAGAAGCAAGTTCCCGGTCTGGTCGTTGACACCTTGGGCATAAACGGCGCACGTTTCGGAACGCTGCTTTCATGGCAAGAGGATGCTTTGGCTCTGCTCGTGCATCAGCGTCACCCTGCTCTCATCGTCACTGCCTATGGCACGAACGAAGTGTTCGATCCGGAGCCAGTAAGCCGTCACGCCAAGGAAATGCAAATGGTCGTGGAACGCTTACGGAGGGCGGCCCCGGAAGCGGACTGCGTGGTAATCGGTCCCACTGACGCGATCAAAGGTGGGGACACTACTCGCGCGCGGGCCGTGGCCATGGATGCCGCGGAACGTGCAATTGCAGAGGCAACCTCCTGCGTCTACTTCAGTCCATACGAGATCATGGCGTCAGAAGGGGGATTTGAAGCCTGGGCAAGGCAGGAGCCGCCCCTCTCGCTGTCGGATGGGATCCATCTCACTGCTCGCGGGTACGCCCGCATTGGGGAGGCTTTGGCCGAGTTGCTTCTCAAGAGTGCCAACCAGAACTAATCCGCTGCGGCGGCGCTACTGAGCAACTGTTACGGCCTGCCCCTTTCCGGCTTGCATGAGAGCGCGGTAGATCCAATTCCCAATTACTTCAGCACCGACCGCAGTCGGGTGAGTCAAGTCGGACTGCCCTAGGTCGCGTCGAAACCAATTGGGCATGGACCCCGGGCCGCCCATTGCACGGAAGGTGTCGAAGAACGCACATCCAACCTCGAACGCAACCTTCCGTTGTTGCGCGACCAGCAATGGAATGATGGTGAGGCTGCGGATTTCATCCCCTTTTCGCGTTGCGCGGTCCATCGCTCCCAAAATTAGGCAGCTGGCATTGGGTAATGCGGCGCGCTGCTGCTCAACAACTGCTTTCATTGTTTGATGGTAATCAGCCATCGAATAGGCATACCCGTCGGCACTCTCGTTGGCTCCGAATTGGTAGATGACCAGCGCGGGATCGCGCCATAGCAGCTGCTCCTTGTAGTGCGCGTCGTCTTGCTTATCCAGGAAGCGGATTCTGGCTCCCTGAATGCCAATGGCGTCGAGCACGACCCCCGGTTGGTCGCGTTCCAGCACGACGCCGAAGAAGCGCGAGGTACCTTTGACTGTCTGCAGCTCTAGCTCGTGTTCGCCATCTGGCGCGGAATAGGTACTAGTGCGAAACTGCTTCTTCGACCCACTCGTGTCTAACGCCGATTGCGCAACTCCATCCAGCTTGATGTTGACCATTCCCCCGTCGGGCGACTCGACGTACATCAGAACGAACCGGGAAACCTTTCGTCCAACATCCCCCTTCTTGGCTGTCCCAATCCTTGCCAAGAGATGCGGCGGAGCCTTAAACGAGACTCCGCCCAGTCCGTGCCAGCCGTCGTCGGCAAGCGGACCCACGACGCGGCTAATTAACCAACCGCTGGTGGCGAAGCGAGTGACCCCTTCGTGGAAGTATGCTGGCCAGGCGTTGGCAAGGAGGGTAAAGCCATGACCACTGTCTCCGAATTGCTCCTGAAAGCGTCGTCGCAATGTCCCCGAGACATAATCGCTTGCCACCACGGAGTCACCAAAGTGCACAATCCGCGTGATCGCCCCAGACTGTTTGGCCATCGTGGCACTGAGGCGAGAAAAGAACGGAACAAGTGCGCGACCAGACGGATCTTCGATAGCAATCGGTGGAGCCTTCGTGTCCACGTTAATCAATGGTGCGTCGTTGACCTCGGCTTTGGCAATCGGGCCTCGTGCTGCGCTTGTTGCGTGCGACGCCTCAGATTCAGCACGGCCGTCATCTGATGTTTGACTCTCTTCCTTGAGCGAAGTTTCGCCGATGGATAACGGACTTGCAGGTGTTGATTGAGGAGGCTGAGCGGATTGCCCTGGCGGTTCGACGCCAAAGAGGTGCCAACGCTTCATTCTGGGCACACCGTCAAGGAGTACTGCAAAGGCCAGAAATGAAAGGATGGCACGCACCGGCCTCGAGCAGAGAACATCACGCGGCGACGCTGAAGCGCTCTCAGTTTCGTGTCCGTCCGTGTCATT
>JBLNFG010000651.1:0-3346 GCA_050263495.1 Myxococcales bacterium
ATGTCGAACCGGAAGGCGATGTACATCATCACGAACACGATCGAGATCGCGACGGCCTTGATCGCGCTATCGCGAAGTTGAGCACCCGCTTTCGGACCAATCCACTCGACGCGGAGCAGGCTGTTCTCGTTGAGCGAACCTGGCCGCAGACGCGCCGAGAGACCGTCCATTATTTGGTCTCCCTTGCTCTTCAGCTGGATCTCGACCTTGTTGTCGCGCGCGTTCTGGATGAATGGGTTGCCAGCACCGGCGCGGAGCTCGACTCCCGAGACGCCCTGCATGCGCTCGCGCGCCCAGGCAAGATCCGGGGTCGAACGGAAGCGCACGGAGATCTTGTCGCCACCCGGGCTGAACTTGACCTCCGTCGCCTCGTGATCGGCGTCGCAGCCCTCAGCGTTCGGCGTCGCGCACAGCTTTCCCTCGATCAGTTGGCGCTGAGCCTCGCTGAGCACAGTTACGGCTTCGACACGGATCAAAAAGCGCGACGCGGTCTTCGGATCCATCACGCCCACGACGTCGGCTTGATGAAAACCAGATTGCGCCAAGGCCTGGCGTACCTCGGAGGCCGTAACCTTTTCAGCGAAGGCGACCTCAATCTCGGTGCCACCGCGGAAGTCCGTACCAAGGCGAGGGCCTGGATGGACGAGCAGCACCAAGGAGCCGACCGTCATGATTAGACTGACCAGGATGAACCACTTGCGTGGCCCCATGAAGTCGTAGAGCTTATGTGGGGGGAACAGCTGCATGGGTCAACCTAAGTCCAGTTTTGCCTCGCGCGACATCCAGCCACGCGTCCAGAGATCGAACAGCACTCGAGAAACCACGACACCGGTGAACAAGCCCGCTGCGACGCCGACGATCAGCGTCACCGCGAAGCCCTTGACGGGACCTGTACCGTACTGGGCCAGCACGACGCCTGAGATCAACGTCGTGACGTGCCCATCCAAGATGGCCGAGAACGCTTTGTTGTAGCCGATCTCGACGGCCGCGCGCGGGCTCTTGCCTTCGCGGAGCTCCTCACGGATTCGTTCGTTGATAAGCACGTTGGCGTCGACGTTCATACCCACGGTGAGCGCGAAACCCATAATTCCGGGCAGGGTCAAGGAGGCGCCGAACGACGCCAGCACCGCCATCTGTAAGAAGACGTTCATGAGGACGGCGATGTCCGCGAACAGCCCACCCTTCTTGTAGTAGGCGAGCATGAAGAGCAAAACGACGCCAACGCCGAGGACGGCACCCTTGAAGCCCATGTTGATCGAGTCAGCGCCAAGGGTCGGACCGATGCGCTGCTCGTTCGACGGGGTAATCGGGGCTGGCAGTGCGCCGGAGCGCAGCACCATTTCGAGCTTGCGTGAATCGCGGAGCTGAATCTCGGGGTCGCCGGAGCCCATCGTGATCTGCGCATGGCCACCCGGGATCTTGCCCTGAATCACCGGCGCACTCTCGATCTGGTTGTCCAGGATGATGGCGAAGCGGCGCTTGACGTTCTCACCCGTGATGCGCTCGAACACGCGCCCACCCTGATCAGTGAACGTCAGGGCAACGTGCCAGCCACCAAGACCACTGCCGTCTTGATCGGGCATGGCCACGGCGTCACGGATCATGTCGCCACCGATGTCGGCGCGGGCGCGCAGTAGGAACGTACGCCAGCCGACCTCCGTCTCCTTCATCGTGTCCGGATCGGACTCGTGCATCAGCTGGAAGCCGATTTCACGGTCTGGCAGCATCGGCAGGGTCGAAATCCACTCGCGAAAGCGCTTGAGCACTTCCTTGGATGGTTCGTCCCCTTTGCGCGGGAGGAAGGCAAAGGTCGTGCTCTTGGTCTTGACCTCGCCAGCACTGTCGAGCCCAACCGGAGCCGTCTCCTGGCGGAACTCGAGCCCCTCTGGCAACGACTCGCCCTTCGACTGCTTGGCGATCGGCCCGAAGAAGTCCTGGTCGTCATCGAGCATCTTGAACTCGAGGCGCGCCGTTGAGCTGATGATCTCGCGGATCATGTCGAAGTCCGCGGAGCGATTACCAGGAACCTCGATGATCACGTCCTCGTCACGGGTGCTGACGGCGGCTTCACGCAAACCGAGTTCGTCGACGCGTCGCAGGATGATCTCGCGTGCTTGGCCGACAGCGCGATCCCGAATACCGGTCTCCGTGCTGCTGCGGATCGTGAACACCAGCGTCCGTCCGTCATCGCCACGCGTGTAGCCGAGGTCGGACTGGAACTGCTGCAGGAAGCGCGCGTCAATCTTGCCTGGATCGGCGCCGGGCTTGACGTTGATACGGATCACGTTCGCTGGGCGCCGCGGAGCCTCGATCTCGACTAGATCGCGTAGCTTCGTGTACGTCTCTTCACTCGGGCGGTCGCTGCCGTCGTGCAGCCCGTACACCTTCGTGAGCTCGACGCGCATGTCTTCGTAGTAGCGATCGCGCTTGTCCTTGATCGCCTCGTCGACATCGACGCTGTACACGAGGCGGAGGCCGCCGCTCAAGTCCAACCCCTTGGTCAACCGGAAGTGGATGCGCTCTTCGACCCAACGAGGGCAAGGGATGTTCCCCTCGCTCATCGTGTCGAGGCTAGGCCACAACACGAGAAACGCCGTAAGCGTGCTCACGACGACCAAACCAAAACGAGCGCACCAGCCCGAATCGATGAATTTCATCCCGAGGATCCCCATCCAGATCATGATCAGACCCAGAGAGGCCATCGGCCAGAAGGCGTCGTGATAGCCAGCGAAGGCCGCGCCCACGGCACAGAGTGCCGCACTCCAAAGCACGCCTCGCTTCACCCGCCGTAGGAGCCCCGCCACCACGAATAGAATCGCGAGTGCCCCGAACACAATAGTAATGACGTCTTTAACAGCCACTTCGATTCGCCTTACTTGTTGGCCACCACAGTGGCATCGCCGCCATCTTTGCCGGAGATTGCGCTCTTGAGCACTTCGACTTTGACGCCCGAGGCGATCTCGACCTTTGCCGTCCGTTCGCCAAGCTCGACCAGTTTCCCGATCAAGCCGCTCTGAAGGATGACTCGGTCACCCTTCTGCAACGCAGCTATCGCCGCGGTTTGCTTCTTGGTTTGAGAACGCTGGCTCCACATCAGGAACAGAAACATCGGCAGGAGCAACAGCAACATCATGCCCAAACCACCGAAACCACCCGGACCTTGTTGGGGGTGTGGCGTGTCGCTGGGGCTACTAGGTTGCTGGGTCTGCGCTGCTTGTTGCGGCGCAGGTCCCGAAGGGCGACCTGGTGCAGGAGGTACGGCTTGGTAGAAGGATGCTGCCGAGGCCAAGGTGAGGATTCCTCATCGTCCAGACGAATCGGTGACTACGCTGTCCCGCCCGCGCTG